>CANJRC010000094.1 GCA_947476535.1 Betaproteobacteria bacterium | reverse complement strand
TCCTCGGCGCTCATGCCGCGTTGCTGCAACAACTCCGGCCGCCGCAGCCAGGTCCTGCCCAAAGCCTGCTTCAAGCGCCAGCGCTCGATCTCGGCATGGTTCCCCGACATCAGCACCGGCGGCACCACATCACCGCCCCACGACTCCGGCCGCGTGTAATGCGGGCAATCCAGCAACCCTGCGCTGCGCGCAAACGAATCCTGCGCCGCCGACTGGTCATCACCCAATACCCCGGGCAACTGCCGCACCACTGCGTCCATCAACACCATCGCCGCCAGTTCGCCCCCGGACAGGACAAAGTCCCCGATCGAGAGCTCTTCATCGACGTGCCGGCGAATCAACCGCTCATCCACGCCTTCGTACCGACCGCACAACAAAACCACTCCCGGCTCAGCCACAAGCTCGATCACTCGCCCATGATCCAGCGTCTTGCCCTGCGGCGACAGGTAAATCACCTTCGCCCTGCGACTCGTTACTGCAGCACTCGCCGACGCATTTGCCAACTTCGCCGCTCGAATCGCCCGCTCGAGCGGTTCGGCCATCATCACCATCCCTGGCCCGCCGCCATACGGCCGATCATCGATGGTCCGGTAATTGTCCTCGACAAACTGCCGAGGGTTCCACAACTCCAGCGACCAGGCACCCTGTTCCAACGCCCGCCGCGTAATACCGTACCCCGACACCGCAGCAAACATCTCCGGAAAGAGCGTGACGCAATCGAATCGAATCACGCGCCTTGCCTCGCCACGCTACCAATCACTTTGCCAGTCCACGCGCACAACACCCGCCTGGACGTCTACATTCTGAACGATTGCCGGGACAAACGGCAGCAAGCGCTCCTTTCCATCTCGCTCGACGCGCAGAATTTCGTGCGCACCGTTCGAAAACAAGCTTGCGATCTGCCCCAGTCCTTCTCCCTGCGCATTCACCACTTCCAGGCCCACCAGGTCGGCTAGGTAAAACTCCCCCGGTTTGACCGGCGGCAGCTTGTCTTTTGCCACCGCGATACCCATGCCACGAAATTCCAGCGCAGCATCCCGGTCCAGGCACCCATCGAACCGCGCCACGATATTGCCGCTGTGCTCCGCGCTTTCGGCTACATGCACCGCCAACCACGCACCGCTTGGATCACCCTTGCCCAGTCGCCACTCGGAAATCAAGCGCAAGGTCTCCGGTGATTCGCTGAAGGGCTCGACCTTGACCCAACCCTTGACACCGTAGGGAGCGAGAACCCGGCCCAACAAAACCATGCTCTGCGCCGATGAGCTTGCGGGCGTCATTGTCGAATCCAGCGCCGGCCCGCATCACGTGAACCCGGCTCGCCGCACGTTAGCGGCAGGCGCGGGCGCAACGCTATGTTCAGGCTACCTTGGGTGCGTACTGCTTGACCAGGCGCGCGACGGTGGGCGACAACTGGGCCCCCTGCCCCTTCCAGAACACGATGCGGTCGTTGGCGACGCGGAACTTCTCGCGCCCCTCCGGGGCCTTCGTGTCGTAAAAACCAACGCGCTCGATGAACCGACCGCTGGCCGGCTTGCGCGAGTCAGCAACCACCACATTGTAGAAGGGCCGCTTCGAGGCGCCCCCACGGGCCAAACGTATGACAACCATAGTGCCTACCCAGTTTCGGAAAAAGACCGCGAGTGTACTTGAGACAGCCCCTTGGTGGCAAGGTATTTCGCACCACGGAAAATGCGCCAAGTCCCCGAATTCTCGGGAAAAACCGTCGCAATAAGCATAGAAATTGAAGCGCCCAACGGAATTGTTGCAAGACAGCTCGCCTCAGGAGCGCACGAGGAAATGTTCCCCGCTCGCATTCTCTGGTGCGTTTAGCGCATGCCCGGCAGCATGCCCTTCATCCCACGCATCATGCGGGCCAGCCCGCCTTTCTGCATGGTCTTCATCATGGTGCGCATCTGCTCGTACTGCTTGAGCAGGCGATTGACCTCCTGGACCTGCACTCCGGCGCCAGCCGCGATCCTGCGCTTGCGCGTCGCCTTGATCAGGTCCGGGTGGGCCCGCTCCTGGGGCGTCATCGAGCAGATCACCCCTTCCATCCGGCGCATTTGCTGATCGCCAAACTGGGAATTGGCAGCCGCCTGCGCAATTTGCGCCGGAAGCTTGTCGACAACGGCGGACAATCCGCCCATCTTCTTCATCTGCACCAACTGCTGGCGGAAGTCCTCGAGGTCGAATCCCTTGCCCTTGCGCAGCTTTTCTGCGAATCTCTTGGCCTCGTCGATATCGACGGACTTGCGCGCCTCCTCGACCAGCGACAGGACGTCGCCCATGCCAAGGATCCGCGATGCCATCCGCTCCGGATGAAAGACCTCAAGGCCGGTCAGTTTCTCGCCCGTTCCGGAAAATTTCACCGGTTTCCCGGTGACGGACTTGACCGACAGGGCGGCGCCACCGCGTGCATCGCCATCCAGTTTTGTTAACACGATGCCCGTCAACGGTAGGGCATCGCTGAACGCCTTTGCCACGTTGACCGCGTCCTGGCCCTGCATGGAGTCGACCACGAACAGGGTTTCGGCGGGATTGAGCGCGGCATGCAGCGCAGCAATCTCCTTCATCATGGCCTCATCGACAGCGAGGCGGCCCGCGGTGTCGACGATCAGCACGTCGTTGTAGTGCGTTCGCGCAAATTCCAGAGCGGCGCGGGCTATGTCCAACGGCGCCTGCGAGGCATCGGAGGGAAAGAATGCAACGCCTGTCTGCTCTGCCAGCAACTTGAGTTGCTCGATAGCCGCAGGCCTATAGACGTCACATGAGACGAGGAGCGGTTTCTTCTTGCGCTCCTCAGTGAGGAATTTTGCGAGCTTGCCCGCGCTCGTGGTCTTGCCCGAACCCTGGAGCCCGGCCATCAGGATGACTGCGGGGGGCACAACGGCAAGATTCAGCTCCGCATTGGCTCCTCCCATCAATGCGGTAAGTTCGCGGTGAACCACGCCCACCAGCGCCTGCCCCGGGGTCAGGCTGCCGATGACGTCCTGACCAAGCGCCTTCTCCTTGACCGTGGCAATGAAATCGCGGACGACTGGAAGCGCAACGTCCGCCTCCAGCAAGGCAAGGCGAACCTCGCGCATCGCCTCCTGCACGTTGGATTCGGTCAGTCGCGCTTCGCCACGCAGCGTCTTGATGACGCCGGATAAACGCTGGGTCAGGTTGTCGAGCATATGGGTCTCTTCAGGTTTCCCGGGAAGTCACGGCGACCAGGCCATGGATCATCGGCCGATTGATTCGATGCCACTTGCACTGGCGCACAGAAAGGCAAGCATGCCGGGGTGATAAACTTTGGCGGATGGACGTCATTCTACCGTACGCCCTTTGCGGGATCCTTTACGCGGCGCTCGCGCTCCATCTCTGGAACACGCGGTGGCGGCGCTTGCAGGACCGGGCGCTGAGTGCCTGGGAGCGATCCGCGATCCTGCTGCCATTGGCCTTGCACTCTGCATTGCTTGCAAACAGCATTCTCCTCGGGCCGGAACTTCGTTTCGGGTTCGGACACGCGCTCTCGGTGATGCTGTGGCTGGCGGTTGCCCTGTATTGGGTGGAAAGCATCTTCCTTCGTCTGGAGGGCATGCAGCCACTGGTTCTCGGGTTCGCTGCCGTTTGCGCCCCCCTTCCGGCCCTGTTCCCAGGATTGGCGGGACAGTCCTATACGCACTCGCTCGAATTCCGCCTGCATTTGGTCCTCGCCATGCTTGCTTACAGCCTGTTCACGCTGGCTGCGTTACACGCGTTCCTCATGGCATTAGTAGAGAGACGACTTCATCATGTCGCACGCCCCGGATTCAGCCGGCCAACCGGCAGCGGCGATCCCCTTGCGGGTCCACTTGCAGGACTGCCTCCGCTGCTCACGCTCGAAGCGTTGCTGTTCCGTATCTTGTGGCTTGGGTTCATTTTGCTCACGCTGACGCTGGTAACAGGCGCGGCTTTTTCGGAAACATTGTTTGGGCGCGCGCTTCAGTTCAATCACAAGACCTTGTTTGCCGTGGTGTCCTGGATCATTTTTTCCAGCCTACTCGCGGGTCGCCATTTCAGGGGCTGGCGTGGCCGAATTGCGTTGCGCTGGACACTCACCGGATTTGCCACGCTGTTGCTGGCCTATGTCGGCAGCCGTTTTGTTCTCGAGGTCATACTGCATCGCCCCCCATCGTTGTGATGGAAACCAAGCAGGCGGGGTTGGCATCGATCAGGCTCATGCCGCAGTTGCCCACATGACAACGCGATAGGATCATGGAAGAAATTTCCCTCGGCTGGAAACTGGCTGCGTTGGCGGTGCTTCTGGTCATCTCGGCTTTCTTTTCAATTGCCGAAACGAGCATGATGGCCATCAACCGCTACCGGCTCAAGGCGCTCGTTCGCTCGGGTAGCAGGGGAGCCCAGCTGACCAGCGAGCTATTGGCCAAGACCGACAAATTGCTCGGGGTCATCCTTCTTGGCAACAACCTGGTCAATGCCGCAGCGGCAACCCTGGTTGGAATCATCACGATCGAATTTTTCGGCAATGACGAAATCGCGATCGGCCTGGGAACGCTGGCAGTCACGTTCCTCATCCTGGTGTTTTCGGAAATCACGCCCAAAGTCGTCGGGGCAGCGTATTCCGAACGCATTGCGCTCCCGCTCGCCTATGCTCTCAAACCGCTGCTCCAGGTGCTCTATCCGGTCGTCTGGTTCGTCAACGTTTTCGTTTCTTCGTTGCTTTTCGTCCTGCGGATCCGGCCCGCGAGCGACAGTCACTCGCAGCGTCTCACAATGGAGGAACTACGATCGCTGGTGCTCGACTCAGGGCAGTTCATGCCCAAGAAACACCTGAGCATCCTAGTCAACCTGTTTGACCTAGAGGCGATCACCGTTGAAGACGTCATGACGCCCCGGTCGCAGATCGAGACGATCAATCTTGAAGACCCGCTGGACGTGATCCTCAACCAGATTGCCACCAGTTACCACACCCGGTTACCGGCGCACCGGGGGGAAATGGGCAATGTCGCAGGAATCCTTCACATGCGGCGAGTATTGCGCCCGATGCAATCCGGGGAGGTCACCCTGGAAACCCTGGAAGAACTGCTGCAGGAAGCCTATTTTGTCCCTGCCGGCACGCCCGCATTTTCCCAGTTGCAGTATTTCCAGGAAAACCAGCAGCGCATTGCCCTGGTCGTCGATGAGTACGGCGAATTGCAAGGCTTGGTTACCCTCGAAGACATCATCGAGGAAATCATCGGCGAGTTCACGACCACAACGCCGGTAAAGTCAACTCGAATCCGCTGGGACAGCAGTGCGGCGCCCGTCAGCGCACTGCTCGAGGGCTCTGCAACATTGCGAGACATCAACCGAAAACTGAGCCTGGAGCTTCCCCTAGATGGCCCGAAGACCTTGAATGGACTGATACTGGAGCATTTTCAGGACATCCCCGAGTCCGGCGTGTCCGTAAAAATTGGCGACGTGCCCATGGAAATCGTGCAGACTCAGGACCGCACGATAAAGACCGTGCGGATATTCAAGCCCCGCAAAGGAAGCGTCGGTTTTTTGTAGCGGCCGCCGGTCCGTACGTCCCGCTTACCCGCATTGCACTCGAAGCCCCAATACCCTTTCAGGTTTCAGTGGGGAAACGGTATTTATTCACAATGTTCATATGCTTAGGATCAAATCCTCAGACTTTACAAAAGCAGTCTGGGAATGCATTATCTTCGGGTGCGCCACTACGAGAGTCTCCGCCACGCGGGTTCCGTCGGTGGCTTGAAGACTGCAAGGAAGTACTCGTGACGTTCGTGACTTGTCGCATTGCTGAATTTTCGCGTTTGCCGCAGCTCGGCAAGACGCGCGTTCGTTTGGAGGAATGATGGCGACTGCTGCTGCCGGCAAAGTCAAGGAAATCACCTTCAGTTGGGAAGGCAAGGACAAGTCCGGAAAGACGGTAAAGGGCGAGATGCGCGCCGGCGGCGATGCCTATGTCAAGGCCACTTTGCGCCGCCAGGGCATCAACGTCAGCAAGATCAAGAAGCAGAGCGTGCGGGGCGGCGGAAAGGTCGGGGAGAAGGACGTATCGCTCTTCACGCGCCAGATGGCCACGATGATGAAGGCGGGCGTTCCGCTGCTGCAGGCGTTCGATATTGTGGGCAAAGGGCACGCCAATCCCGCCGTCGGCAAGCTCCTCATGGACCTGAAGATGGAAGTTGAAACCGGGTCTTCGCTGGCGACCGCCTTTCGCAAGTACCCCCTGTATTTCGACGCCCTCTATTGCAACCTTGTAGCCGCCGGCGAGCAGGCCGGTATCCTGGAAACGCTCCTTGACCGCCTTGCTGCATACAAGGAGAAGACGCTGGCCATCAAGTCAAAGATCAAATCAGCGCTGTTCTATCCAGTCGCCATCATCGTCGTGGCGTTCGTGATCACCGCGGTGATCATGATCTTCGTTATCCCGGCGTTTAAGCAGGTGTTCACGAGCTTTGGCGCGGACCTGCCGGCGCCAACGCTGGTCGTAATGGCCATTTCCGATTACTTCGTCAAATTCTGGTACCTCATCTTCGGCGGTATCGGCGGGGGCGTGTACGGATTTCTCCATTTGTGGAAGCGCTCGATCCCCGTCCAGATTTTCATGGATAAATTGTTGTTGAGGGCGCCGGTGTTCGGCCACTTGATCAGAATTTCAACGATTGCCCGCTGGACGCGCACACTCTCGACAATGTTTGCAGCCGGCGTCCCCCTGGTGGAGGCGCTCGACTCCGTCGGTGGCGCATCCGGAAACTATGTCTATATCGCCGCCACCAAGGAAATCCAGAACAAGGTCAGCACAGGGTCCAGCCTTACGGTGGCCATGCAGGAGTCCAACCAGTTTCCCAGCATGGTCATCCAGATGGTTTCCATCGGCGAGGAGTCGGGCGCGCTCGACAGCATGCTGAGCAAGGTCGCGGACTTCTTCGAGGCCGAGGTCGATGATGCCGTCGAGGCCCTGCAATCCCTGATGGAGCCGTTGATCATGGTGGTTTTGGGAACCCTGATCGGTGGCATGGTGATTGCGATGTACCTGCCGATCTTCAAGCTCGGCCAAGCCGTATAACCCAAGTGATCGCTCTCTTCAAGGTTCCGGCGCCCAACGCAGCGCACGGAGTGATGCGGCCGCGGATGTTCATCCTGTGACTTCGCTCTCCTGGATCAGCCAGCCGCTCATTCTCCCGTGGGCGTCGCTGCTGCTTGGGCTGATGGTAGGCTCCTTTCTTAACGTGGTCATCCATCGACTCCCGAAGATGATGGAACGCGAGTGGCAGGAACAATGCGCCGAACTGCGTGGCGAACCCGTAACTGCCTCAAAGGAAAACAGACTTGGATTGGCAACGCCTCGATCGCGCTGCCCTTCGTGTGGCCACGGCATTACCGCGATTGAAAATATCCCGCTTATTTCGTACGCCTGGCTTCGCGGGCGATGTTCAGCCTGCCATGCGCGGATTTCTCCACGCTATCCTGTGGTCGAACTGCTATCAGGCATTGCCGCGGCTTATTGCACCTGGCGCTATGGCCCGACGCTGGCGGCACTCGCCGCGATGGTTTTCGTTTGGATCATCCTGGCGGCCAGCCTCATCGACTTTGATACCCAATACCTTCCGGACTCCATGACTTTGCCTCTGCTCTGGCTCGGCCTCCTATTGAACTTGGGCGGCACCTTCACCGACCTTCGATCGGCCGTTATCGGTGCCGCAGCAGGCTATTTGTCACTCTGGATGGTTTATTGGGGATTCAAATTGGCCACTGGCAAGGAAGGCATGGGGTTTGGGGATTTCAAGCTTCTGGCCGCCATCGGCGCCTGGGTTGGGTGGACAGTACTGCCCGTGGTCATCCTGCTTTCTTCACTGGTTGGCTCAGTCGTCGGCATCACCTTGATTCTGGTAGCTCAGCGCGGACGCGACGTCCCCATCCCCTTCGGCCCCTACCTGGGCGCTGCCGGAATCATTGCCCTTTTCTGGGGAAATCAACTCAGCAACCTCATTTGGACACGGTTGGCCTGATGGCGTATGTCGTTGGATTAACCGGTGGAATCGGCTCTGGCAAGAGTGCCGTCGCGGCATTGTTTGCCGACCTGGGAGTCGAAGTCGTCGATTCGGACTCCATTGCCCATGAGTTGACCGGCCCCGGCGGGACGGCGGTCGAAACCATCCGGCGAACCTTCGGTCCCGAATATGTCACCACGGCAGGTGCACTGGACCGCGAACGCATGCGCAAGCTTGCGTTTGAAAATCCCCAATCACGGAAAATGCTGGAATCCATTCTGCATCCGCTCATTCGGGAAGAAAGCGAGCGCCGCACCACCGACGCCCGTAGCCCCTATGTCATACAAATGATCCCGCTCCTGGTCGAGACCGGCGTCGCGGAAGGCCGGTACCAGCGGATTTTGGTGGTGGATTGCCCGGTAGAGACGCAGATCCAACGCGTAATTCAGCGAAACGGGCTATCGCGCGACAACGTCATGCGGATCATTCAGGCTCAGGCGCCACGAGCGGTCCGCCTCGCGCATGCCACAGAGGTCATCGAGAACAGCGGTCGCATCGAATCGCTTGCCCCCAGGATCCAGCAGCTTCACCAAATCTATCTCGCTGCCGCCAGCCAGCACACGGGCTCAATTACGCACAACTCCTCGACGAGCGGACAAGCGAATGGAGGACCGCACGAAAAGGGACTAGGCAACGGCATGCCGAATGGGCGAGAATCACGGGAAATCCCCGAACCGGTTGACGCCCCCTTGATCGTTTACGAATATCCGCTCACTGAACGTATCAGGACACTGCTACGACTCGAGGATTTGTTTGAGCGCGTTCACCACTTCGACGCAAAAGAGGATGCGCTCGATCATCACGTTGCGCTGCTGACGCTCTTCGAGATTCTTGAAGTCGCAAGCCGCGCCGACCTGAAGTCCGACCTCCTGCAGGAACTCGAGCGCCAGAAACAGGTATTGCTGTCATTCAAGAGCAATCCTGATGTTGCGCAGGATGCCCTGTCTGCGGTGATCTCGGATGTCGAACATGCGCTCGGCGCGCTTTTCGGCATGACGGGCAAGATCGGACAGTACCTGCGTGAAAATGAATGGCTGATGAGCATCAAGCAACGCACCGGGATCCCTGGCGGCGCCTGCGAATTCGATTTGCCGGCCTATCACTATTGGTTGAACCAGGATTGCGCGAGCAGAAGCGCGGACATGAACGCATGGATCTCGCCCCTGTATCCGCTGCGTGACGGAACCGCGATTGTTCTGAAACTGCTGCGTGAGGGTGGAAAACCCACCCGCCATGTCGCCCCGCAAGGGACGTTCTCGCAGATGCTCGGCGGACGAACGTCGCAAATGGTACGCATACGCCTGCCGCGGAGCGCCCAACTGGTCCCGGAGATCAGCGCAAACAAGTACGCCTTGAACGTACGCTTCACCAGCTTCAGCACGGAACCACGACCCAAGGTTTCGGAATCGGATGTCGAGTTTGAGCTGAGCTTCTGCAACCTCTAGCGTCCCGCCGCATGCGGGACCGCAAGCGCGCTACCGACTTGGCCTAGGCCTGCTCCAATTCCACCAGCGTGCCCAGGAAATCCTTCGGATGCAGGAACAAGACCGGTTTCCCGTGAGCGCCCGTCTTGGGCTCGCCGTCACCCAGCACCCGCGCTCCCGCAGCACGCATGTGATCCCTCGCCGCGAAGATATCTTCGACTTCGTAGCAAATGTGGTGGATCCCGCCAACCGGATTGTTCTTGAGAAAATTGGCGATGGGCGATTGATCCCCCAGCGGATGCAGCAGTTCTATTTTTGAATTGGGAAGTTCCACGAAAATCGTGGTCACGCCATGATCGGGAAGGGAGATCGACTCCGATACAGTCGCACCAAGGGTGCCGGAATAAACCTTTGCGGCCGCCGCAAGGTCGGGAACAACTATCGCAATGTGGTTGATTCGTCCGATCATGGTTCGCGCATGCCTTTCCAGAGTGTGGCAATCAATTGGTCGGCCGCCACGCGTGCCGACATCTGTCCCGATGCTACGGCGTTCTCCAGCTCACTCATTCGCCGCTGTACCCGGAGGTCTTCCCTGAGCACGGAAAACAAATTCTCCGCAGCCTCGCTCCACAGCCACTTGCGCGCCTGTTCCGTCCGGTGTGACTGCAACTCCCCGCTGTCCAGCATCGCCCGATTGAACCGTTCGATGATTTCCCACAGTTTATCGATCCCGCGTTGTTCGAGCGCAGAACAGGTTTCGACCGCCACCTGCCAATTAGGAGAACGAGGTCGCAGGTAATGCACGGCATTCCGGTAATCCGCGGCTGCACGCGTGGCGACCGCTTCCAATGCACCGTCCGCCTTGTTCACGACGACGAGGTCAGCCAACTCCACAATGCCACGCTTGATTCCCTGCAACTCGTCCCCGCCTGCTGGAAGCAGCAACAGTACAAACATATCGGTCATGTCCGCAACTGCGGTCTCCGACTGACCCACGCCGACCGTCTCGACGATCACAACATCGAATCCGGCCGCCTCAACCAGCAGAATCGTCTCACGGGTATGCCGCGCCACACCGCCCAGAGTCCCTCCGGTGGGTGAGGGGCGGATGAAGGCCTCTTCACGGCGCGACAGCATTTCCATCCGGGTCTTGTCGCCAAGGATGGAGCCGCCGGATATGCTCGACGATGGGTCCACCGCCAACACCGCAACACGATGCCCCCTGCCGATGAGATGTTCGCCAAGGGACTCGATGAACGTGGACTTCCCGACCCCCGGGACTCCAGACAGCCCGATGCGGAGCGACTTCCCCGCCTTGGGTGTCAACAGGTCCAGCAGGCAATTGCCGGGTTCGCGGTCATCCGGGTGCGCGGACTCGACCAGCGTAATCGCTTGTCCCAGCGCCCGCCTGTCCCCGGCCACAACCGCGCTCGCGAGCTGATCAGCGTTGTAGTCTGTCATGTTCGCATGCTGGACACCGAGGCCGTCGGGAACAGCCCATGCCAAGCTACTTGAACTCAACGATGGGCTGATCGACGACCAGGCTCTGCCCCTGGGTCACGAGAACTTTAGCAATAGTCACGTCGTCCAGGGCGCACAAACGGTTCTCCATCTTCATCGCCTCGACAACACAGATCTCCTCACCCGCCTTGACCTCCTGCCCGGCCTTGACGGCAAGGCGTACCAGAAGACCAGGCATCGGCGACAGCAGGAACTTGGAGAGATTGGGCGGAGCCTTCACCAACATATGCCGGCTCAGTTCGGCGCCACGCGGTGTCAGAACCTGCGCGTCTACCTGCGCCCCCCTGTGCGATATTCGATAACGGCTGGCCAGCCGCTCCACCTGGAAACAGGCACTGCGGCCATCGATATCCGCATAAAGCAGCGGCTCGCCGAATTTCCAGCTCGTCGCCACGCTGTATTTCCGGCCCTCATGAGTCACCAGCCAACCCTTGCCCGACGGTTTTACGACAACCTTATGGGATTCCTTGTTTACGATCACCACATAATCATCGCCGACAATACGTTCGTGGCTAGGCAACTGTCCTGATACCAGTGCGGCACGATCGAGGAATTTTCGGTTCACGACCGCCGCCATCACGGCAAACAAAGCCGGATTTTCTCGCGGCACGTCGGCAGCATGAAAGCCATCGGGATACTCTTCCGCGATCAAGTTCGTGCTCATCCGCCCTTCCTTGAATCTCGGCAATTGGATGAGCGCATTCAGGAAGCTGATGTTATGTGCAACGCCGCGGATGACATACTCGTCGAGCGCGTTGACCATGTGCGTTATCGCCTCGTCACGCGTATCGCCGCTGGTAATCAACTTCGCGATCATCGGATCGTAGAACATCGACACCTCGCTGCCCTCCTCTACCCCGGTGTCAACGCGAACATGGGCGCCTTCGGCAGGCGGCTGGCAACGGACAAGTCGGCCGATCGAGGGCAGGAAATTGCGGAAGGGATCCTCGGCGTAGACGCGCGCCTCCATCGCCCAGCCCTTGAGCTGCACGTCCTTCTGCGTCATCGGCAGCTTCTCGCCCGCAGCAACACGAATCATCAACTCGACAAGATCAAGGCCAGTCACAAGTTCCGTCACCGGATGCTCGACCTGCAGACGGGTATTCATCTCCAGGAAATAGAAATTTCGCTGTTGATCAACGACGAACTCCACCGTCCCCGCAGACTCATACTGGACTGCCTTGGCCAATGAAACCGCCTGCTCTCCCATGGCCTTGCGCGTCTTTGCATCGAGAAACGGCGACGGGGCCTCTTCGATGACCTTCTGGTGCCGCCTCTGGATCGAACATTCACGCTCATTCAGGTAGAGCGTGTTTCCATGCGCGTCTGCAAGCACCTGGATTTCAATGTGCCGCGGCTCCTCGATGTATTTTTCCGCGAACACTCGCGAATCCCCGAACGAGGCCTGCGCTTCACTTGAAGCACGCTCGAAACCGTCGCGGCATTCCGCGTCATTGCGCGCCACGCGCATCCCCTTGCCGCCTCCGCCAGCGCTTGCCTTCAACATGACGGGGTACCCAATGTCGCGCGCCACTTCAACTGCATGCGCGGAATCGCGGATGATGTCGGTGTAGCCAGGAATGGTATTGACCCCGGCCGCCGCAGCGAGCCTCTTGGAGGCGATCTTGTCGCCCATCGCCGTGATCGCATGCGGTTTGGGGCCGATGAAAATGATGCCGGCTTTCTCAAGTGCGCCGGCAAACGCCGTGCGCTCGGAAAGAAACCCGTAGCCCGGATGAACAGCCTCCGCGCCGGTCTTCCTGCAGGCATCTACGATGGCATCGATGAGCAGGTAGCTCTGCGCGGAAGGCGGAGGACCTATGCGCACCGCCTCGTCGGCCATGCGCACATGCATGGCCTCACGATCCGCATCGGAATAGACGGCCACGGTCTTGATGCCCATTTTTCGGGCCGTCTTGATGACGCGGCAGGCAATCTCACCGCGATTCGCAATTAGTATCTTCTTGAACATGGTTGACCCGTCTGGCTACAGTGGAATATTGCCGTGCTTGCGCCACGGGTTGGAGAGCTTCTTTTCTCGCAGCATGGAGAACGACCGGCACACCCTAGCGCGCGTCTGGCGCGGCATGATGACATCGTCGATGTAGCCTCGGCTCCCGGCAATAAACGGATTGGCGAACTTCTGCCGATACTCCTCCGTCCTTGCTGCGATGGCGGCGGGATCTCCAATGTCCTTGCGAAAGATGATTTCCACCGCGCCTTTCGGACCCATTACGGCAATTTCGGCGTTGGGCCATGCGAAGTTGACATCACCACGAAGGTGCTTGGAGGACATCACGTCATATGCACCGCCATACGCCTTGCGCGAAATGACGGTCACCTTCGGCACTGTCGCTTCGGCATACGCGTACAGGAGTTTCGCGCCATGCTTGATGATGCCGCCATACTCCTGCGCCGTGCCCGGCAGGAACCCCGGCACATCCACGATCGTCAGCAAGGGAATGTTGAACGCGTCGCAAAAGCGCACGAATCTCGCACCTTTGATCGAGGCATTGATGTCAAGACACCCTGCGAGAACCATCGGCTGGTTTGCCACCACGCCCACGGTGGATCCTTCCAGCCTGATGAATCCGATAACGATGTTTCGCGCGTAATCAGGTTGAATCTCGAAGAAACTGCCCTCGTCGGCAACTTTGGAAACCAGCTCCTTGATGTCATAAGGCTTGGCCGTGTCGTCGGGGACCAGCGTGTCTAGGGATGGCTCTTCGCGGGTCGGCGCATCATCGCAGGGCCAGACCGGCGGGCGCTCCTTGTTATTACCGGGAATGAAGTTGAAGAAACGCCTCAGCGTCATGATCGCCTCGACATCGTTCTCGAGCGCCAAGTCGGCGACCCCCGACCTGCTGCTGTGCGTGATCGCGCCGCCAAGCTGCTCGGCTGTCACTTCTTCATGTGTCACGGTCTTCACTACTTCGGGTCCGGTCAGGAACATGTACGAGCTGTCCTTGACCATGAAAGTGAAATCCGTGATGGCGGGCGAGTAAACCGCGCCGCCTGCGCACGGCCCCATGATGAGCGAGATCTGCGGCACCACGCCAGAAGCAAGCACGTTGCGCTGGAATACCTCCGCATACCCACCGAGGGAAGCGACCCCCTCCTGGATCCTCGCACCGCCGGAATCATTGAGCCCGATGAGTGGCGCCCCGACTTTCATGGCCTGGTCCATGATCTTGCAGATTTTCTCCGCATGCGCCTCGGACAGCGCCCCCCCGAACACGGTGAAGTCCTGGCTGAACACGAACACCAGTCTGCCGTTGATCGTTCCATACCCGGTGACAACTCCGTCACCCGGTATGCGCTGGTTACCCATGTCGAAATCGTTGCAGCGATGCTCAACGAACATGTCCCACTCTTCGAAGCTTCCCTCATCGAGCAAAAGATCAATGCGCTCGCGAGCAGTCAGCTTGCCCTTCGCATGCTGCGCTTCGATGCGCTTGACCCCTCCGCCCAATTTTGCGGCGGCACGCTTCTCCTCCAGCTGCCTAAGAATGTCCTGCATGCGTGAACTCCCAAACCTTGAAATGTTGTTGATGCGCCCCTGGCGCGCTTCTGCGCCATCGCTCGCGACGCCTCGCTATGCCGCCTTGCGTCGCCGATGAATCCTTGCCAGCACATCCTTCGCCGCGCTCGGTATGTTGGTACCCGGCCCGTAAATTGCCGCGACCCCTGCCGCCTTTAGCATGGCATGGTCCTGCGGTGGAATCACTCCGCCACAAACCACGATCACGTTTCCGGCACCGCGCGAGCGCAACTCATCGATCAGCTGTGGAACAAGCGTCTTGTGGCCTGCCGCTTGGGACGACACCCCGACAACATGGACGTCATTCTCTACCGCGTGGCGCGCCGCCTCCTCGGGCGTCTGGAACAAAGGCCCGATATCCACATCAAACCCGATGTCGGCGAATGCCGTGGCGATGACTTTCGCCCCCCGATCGTGCCCGTCCTGGCCAAGCTTGGCGACCAACATACGCGGGCGACGACCTTCGGACTTGAGGAACGCCTCGACTTCGCCACGGATGGCGAGAAATCCTTCATCCCCGTCGAATGCAGCCCCGTACACCCCGCTGATCGACTGCGTCACGGCCCGATGTCGTCCATAGACTTTCTCCAGAGCGTCCGAAATTTCACCCACCGTTGCGCGCGCCCGTGCCGCGACAACCGCCAGCTCCAGGAGATTTCCCGACTTTCCGGATGCAGCGTCTATCAGCGCCTGCAGGGCAGCCGTGCAAGCGCGCTCGTCGCGCGAAGCGCGAACTTCCTTCAGGCGACGAACCTGTGACTCGCGAACGGCCGTGTTGTCGATATCCAATATTTCGATTTCGGGCTCGTCGTCACGCTGATACTTGTTGACTCCAACGATGACTTCCTCGCCGCGGTCAATGCGTGCCTGGCGCATCGCCGACGATTGTTCGATGCGCAACTTGGGCACGCCCGACTCCACCGCCTTGGTCATTCCCCCCAGGGCCTCGACCTCGTCGATCACCTTGCGCGCCTCCTGCACCAGCGACGCAGTCAACGACTCGATGTAGTAGGAGCCGGCCAGCGGGTCCACAACCTTGGGAATACCCGACTCTTCCTGGATCAGGAGCTGCGTGTTTCTGGCGATGTGCGCGGAGAACGGCGTCGGCAGGGCCAGTGCTTCGTCAAAAGAATTCGTATGCAGGGACTGCGTACCGCCCAGCACGGCAGCCAGCGCCTCAATGGTAGTGCGGATGATGTTGTTGTACGGATCGCGACTGGTGAGGCTAACCCCTGATGTCTGGCAGTGCGTGCGCAGCATCAGCGACTGCGGATCCTTGGGATCGAAGTGTTCCCGCATGAGCTCGGCCCACAGGAGCCGCGCGGCTCGCAACTTGGCGACCTCCATGAAAAAGTTCATCCCGATCGCGAAAAAGAACGACAGCCGTGGGGCGAACTCGTCGACCTTGAGCCCGCTGGCGATCGCCGTGCGGACGTATTCAATGCCGTCGGCAATGGTGTAGCCCAGCTCCTGCACGCAGGTCGCGCCGGCTTCCTGCATGTGGTAACCGGAAATGGATATCGGGTTGAACTTGGGCATGTTGCGCGCGGTGTAGCCGATGATGTCCGCGACAATGCGCATGGAGGGCGCAGGGGGATAGATGTAGGTATTGCGAACCATGAACTCCTTCAGTATGTCGTTCTGTACCGTGCCATTCAGCTTGGCCAGCGACACTCCCTGCTCCTCCGCGGCGACGATATACATTGCCATGATGGGCAGGACGGCCCCGTTCATCGTCATGGACACCGACATGCGGTCAAGAGGGATGCCGCCGAAAAGAATCTTCATGTCCTCGACGCTGTCGATGGCC
>CANJRC010000093.1 GCA_947476535.1 Betaproteobacteria bacterium | reverse complement strand
GTTCCTTGCCGCCGGCACGGTGTGCTTTTCCACCACCAACAGCGCCACCTTCGAATCGCTGTATTCGGCGTTTTCGCGCATGCACGTGCAGCGCACCTGGGACGCCATCATGAATGCGCCGGTCGACCTTGACGACGTGGTGCTCGCCGAGCTGGTATGGGCGGCCAGCAAGAGCTTCCTCTCGGGCCTCGCCATCCTCGTGGTGGTGTGGGCACTCGGGCTCTCGACCTCGCCGCTGTCACTGCTGGTGATCCTGATCGTCCCGCTGATCGGCCTGTGCTTCTCCGCCATCGGCCTGGCCATCACCGCCATGGCGGCTGGCTACGATTTCTTCATGTACTACTTCACCCTGGTGATCACGCCCATGGCCATGCTGTGCGGCGTATTTTTCCCCATGGACCAGTTGCCTGCCGGCTTCCAGGTCGTGGCCTGGATCCTGCCGCTGTCGCATGCCACCGCGCTGGTGCGCCCCCTGCTGCTGGGGGAAGTGCCCGGACACGTCATCGTGCATGTGCTGGTACTCGCCGCCTACGCCGCGGCCGGCTTCTATGCCGCGGTGGTATTGTTCCGGCGTCGATTGCTGAAATAGGTCACGCAATGCTCTGGGTCAAATCCCTGCACGTCATCTTCATGGTCACCTGGTTCGCCGGATTGTTTTACCTGCCGCGCCTCTTTGTCTACCACGCCATGGCCGCCAGCGAGGGCGATACCCACGGTGGCCAGCGCTTCAAGATCATGGAGAGAAAGCTCTACTACGGCATCATGGCACCGGGCGCAGTGCTGACCATCGGCTTCGGCACCTGGCTATGGCTGGGCTGGTTTCCGGGTGCGCTGGGCGCGTGGTTCCACGCCAAGCTGGCTGTAGTTGCGCTGCTCGTGGCCTACCACTTCTGGTGCGGCCGTCTGCTTGCAGACTTCAAGCATGACCGCAACACGCGCAGCCATGTCTGGTTCCGGTGGTTCAATGAAGTCCCGGTGCTGATGCTCTTCGCCGCCGTCGTGCTGGTCATCGTTCGGCCATTCTAGTCGGGCCTGCGCAGCCTCGGCTGCGCCGTCAGTTGCGGAAACGCACAGGAATTTATAGCAACCGCGATGACAGAATTTTCTCTGTCGTTTTTTTGCACCGGCCTCCAGAGCCGCTTGTTTTTAGCGCTGCGCTCCTGCTATGCTGATCACATGGCTCTCGAACACATCACGCTGCGCCTTGCCCAGGCAACCGATGCAAGCCGCATCGCGCTGATGTCGCGCGACCTGATCGAGGTCGGCCTGGGATGGTCTTGGCAAACCGAGCGCGTGGCGCGCACCATGCGCCGCGCCGATGCCACCACGCTGGTGGCGGTGGACGGCAAACGCGTCATCGGGTTCGCCATCATGCAGTTCGGCGAGGAGCACGCGCACCTGTCGCTGCTCGCAGTAGCCCCCACGCATCGCCGGATGGGCGTGGGCAAGCGCATGATCGATTGGCTGATCAAGTCGGCCTACACGGCTGGCATCGCCGTCATTCACCTTGAGCTTCGCACCACCAACCAGGCGGGCCGGCGTTTTTACCGCGCGCTCGGGTTTGTCGATGGGTCCTACATCCCCGGCTATTACTGCGGCCGCGAGACGGCCCTGCGCATGCTGCGTGAATTGCGCTCGCCCGGGATCGCTGCCGTGCAGTGGCAACTACCTGCGCCGCCTCCAGGCTCGGCAACCTGATCAGCGCCGGGCGCGCATCAACTCGCGTGCCAGCGCTGATTTCTGCGCATCGGTCATGTCCGTCGGCGTCTTCTTGAACAACAACCAGAGGATGGCGCCATTGATCAGGACGAAGATCACCTCGAGATAGAGCAGCTGCGTGACGATGGTGCGCGCGCCGTGCTCGCCGAACAGGAAAAAGAACCCGTCGAAGCTCGGCAATGCCGCTCGCGTCACGGCGTAGAAATTCTCCATCGGCGGAAACAACAGTACGAGCAGCAAATTGACGGCCACGCCAATCAGCACAACGCGCTGCCAGTCGACCTTGCGCTCTTCACCCACCGGTGATGTCGGCTTTGCCTTTTTCGGGTTCAGCAGCAACCAGGCGATCGCGGCGTTCAGGAGAATGACGAAATATTCGATCTGCTGGAAATTCTTGTTGACCTGGCGACCGCCGACATTCTCGAACAGCCAGTAAAACCCGTCGAACGTCGGCACATTGTTGCGCGCCGCCGACACATAGTCATACGGCGGGAACAAGGCCACCAGCACGAGGTTGATCACGGCCAGCACTACCGCAATCCATTGGTATCTATTCATTCTTATGGCTCCCGTGACGACCACCCATCCCTCAAGGGCGCGGCACCTCGGTCTGCGGTGAGGCCGGCGCAGACGTCCTGCGAGGCTCCCGCTGAGCGGAGAGTATGAGGCGTGTCCCAAGGCATGGCAACTGGGCACCCATATGCATCCCGAGTAACCCATGCGCCGCACCCCATGGCCTGTCATGCTAGATTCGACCCTACTGTGGGCGGCTCCCCGTCCGCGCCCCCGAACGCCTACTCGCGAAAGCCTCGAAGTGCCCAGCAACGCCAAAACGTTCATCCGCAAGCCCCCCGCGACCAGCATGCCGGACGCACCACGCCTTCCGCACAACCCGCGCACGCGGGCCTTCTTTGCGCCCTGCCCGCGCGGGCTGGAAGCACTGCTCGCCGCCGAAATCACCGCCTGTGGCGCAAGCGACGTGAAGCCTGCCGCGGCTGGCGTGGCCTTTCGCGGCGAGATGGAGGTGTGCTGGCGCGTCAACCTGGAGTCGCGCATCGCCTCGCGGGTGCTGATGCAGATGGCGCGCGTGCCCTACAAAACAGAACACGAGGTCTACGCCGCCACCCATGCCGTGGACTGGCCCTCGCAATTCACCGTGGCACGCAGCATCCGTGTCGACGTCAATGCCATCAAATGCCCGCTCAAAAGCCTCGACTTCGTCACCCTGCGCATCAAGGACGCCGTATGCGACCGCTTCCGTGAGTCGCTCGACCAGCGCCCCAACGTCGACACCCGCGAGCCCGACGTGCGCATCCACGGGTTTCTGGATGCCGAGCAGTTCATCCTCTACCTCGACACCTCCGGCGAACCCTTGTACAAGCGCGGCTGGCGGACAGAGGTCGGCGAAGCACCGCTGAAGGAGAACCTTGCCGCCGGCATGGTAATGCTCACCGGCTGGGACCGCGTCGAGCCCCTGTTCGACCCCATGTGCGGCAGCGGCACGCTGCTGATCGAAGCAGCACTCATGGCGCTCGCCATTCCGCCCGGCGCAAGACGAACTTTCGGCTTCGAGAAGCTCAATCGTCACGACCCGGCGAAATGGGCGGCCGTACGCGAGACCGCCATGGCGAGGGCCCAGGCACAGCGACCGCTGGAGATCTACGGCAGCGACCTCTCGGCCGCCGACGTCACCCGCGCGCGCACCAACCTGGATTCAGCTGGCCTCACCGGCTGCCTCATGCTGCAGCGGGCCGACGTACTGGAAGTGCCCGCGCCTGCCGCCGCCGGCGTGCTCATCGCCAACCCGCCCTACGGCGTGCGCATCGGCGAAGCCACCGAACTCGCCGCCTTCTACCCGGCACTCGGCAACGCCTTCAAGGCGCGCTACGCGGGCTGGCGCTGTTATGTGTTCTCGGCCGATGCGGAACTCGCCAAGCTCATCCGCCTCAAACCCTCGAAGCGCACGCCGCTTTTCAACGGCCCACTGGAATGCCGGCTCTACGAGTACCGCATGATCGAGGGCAGCCTGAGGCGGACAAAGCCGGGCGACGTACCAATAACTGATGATAATAATCGCGCTACTTAGGTAAGGTAAACGGCTACCCTCATACTAAATTGATAGTATTTGTTATGGTCACCCCGCAGTCTTCACCACATGCTCTAGAAAAGCCGGTCGCTGCTTCAAGCGCGCGTACCACGCCGCCACGTTCGGCATGTCGGCGCGCTGCATGGGGATGCTGTACCAGCGATGGACGAAGACCCCGAGCGGGATGTCGCCCATGCTGAAATCCGCGCCGGCAACATAATGCTTGCCCGCGAGCGCATCGTTGAGCAGCGCCACCGACGCTTCCCAGCGCGCGCGCGCCTCTTCGATGGCCTTCATGTCGCGCTTCTCCGGCGGCGTCTTCACGATGCCGAGGAACACCGGGATCATCTGCGGCAGGAACACGGTGGTGCACCAATCCATCCAGCGGTCGGCATCGGCGCGCACCTTGAGGTCGGCAGGACACAACTTGCCCTTGCCGTGCTTGAGCGCGAGGTAGCGCACGATGGCGTTCGACTCCCACAGCACAAAGCCGTCGTCTTCGATGGTGGGGATCCGGCTGTTGGGATTGAGCTTCTTGTAGGCCGGCTCCTCCAGCTTGCCGAACGGTCCGCCGATGTCCACGCGCTCGAAGGGCAGGCCGAGCTCCCCGGCCGCCCACGTCACCTTCTGCACATTGCCCGAATCGGCGCGTCCCCAGATCTTCAGCATCGTCTCTCCTTGGTGTTGGTCAAAGTAATCATGCGGCATGTATTGCCAGGTGGCCGATCGCATTGGCGTAGTAGTCAAGCACAGCGCCTTCGCCAGCGGCTGCGCGATAAAGCCCGTCCTCCTCGACAACGATGCGGCGCAGGGTCAGCATGCGCAGGCCTACGCCAAAGGCATAGTCCTGATCCTCGCGCGGAATATAGAGGCGCGCCCCGCGGCCAGCAAGCGCTTCCATGCGTTGGTGCACCGCGGACTTGAGTGCCAGTTCGCTGAACGCGCGCCCCGGGTTGTCCACCAGCACGCTGGCCACCAAGGACACCGGCAGCACCGGGATGACTTCGCCGATGCGCTTCATCAGGATTGCGGCGATTTCGCTGACCACGGTGCGGCGATCCTCATCCGACAGCCCAGGAAAGTGCAACGCCCGCGCGCGTGCCCAGGCGCGCATGGAGAACGGCGTGCCGAAATTCACGCACGCATAGCCGAAGCGGTGCCAGCGGCGCGTCGCCACCAGCCACAGGTTGTCGGCGAGGAAGCCCAGTGCCGTCAACACGCCGGCCCATTTTCCCGGGCGTGGCGCATCCTTGTCCAGTTTCAGCAACTGGCTGCGGTCCTCCAGCACTCGGTCATAATTGAGGCCCACCGGAATGAATACGAGGTCGCGCTTGTCGTCGCCCTCGCGCTCGTCGAAGCCCTTCAGCATGTAGTCGAGCAGCCCGAACTTGGGCGGCCGCAGCTTGCCATCCACGGTGAGGCCGCCCTCTGGAAACATCGCCTGCGTCACGCCACCGGCAGTGGCCATCTGCACGTAGCGCGACAGCACCGTGCGGTACAGCGCATCGCCTGAATTGCGCCGCACGAAATACGCACCCATGGCGCGCACTAGTTGCTGCAACGGCCAGATGCGCGCCCATTCGCCCACCGCGTACGAGAGCGCAGCGCGTTCGGCCGCAAGGAACCCCACCAGCACGTAATCCATGTTGCTGCGGTGGTTCATCACGAACACGATGGTCGATTTCGAGTCGACGCGCGCGAAAGACTCGGCATCCACGTAGCCGATGCGCACGCGGTACATCACGCGCGCCAGGGCCCGCCCCGCCGCGTAGCCGAGGCGAAAGTAGAGGTAGGCGTTGAAGGAAGGCACGATCTCGCGGGCATAGCGGTCCACGCGCCGCCAGGTCTCCGAGAGCGGCTCGCCCGTCTCGTTGGCGCGCGCAGCCGCCGCTGCTTGCACCTTCGGGTCGTGGAACAACCGGTCGATCAGCACCTGCCGGCGCGTGAGCTTGAAGGAAGGCAGCTCCACATCGAGCTTGCCGCCAATCTGGCGGATGACGGTGTTGATGCGACGCCGGAAATACCAGCGCATGCCCGGGGCGAGCAGCAGCACCAGCGCCGCCCAGCCGGCGAAGGCGATGAACACGATGAACAGCCACAGCGGCAGTGTGATCGAAGCGTTCGTGAGATGCCCTCCTCCGAGTTCTCTCCTGGGATGCCACGCCGGCGCTGGCGCCCTGGCCCTTGAATGGGGACGCGCTGCCTGCTGGATGATCATAACAGGCGTCCAAACCCAGATCCGCTCGCGCTCGCCATGCGTCGGCGGCATGCGACAATTCCGCTCCTGACGCGAAACCCCGCGTTTTGAACATGCCACGACCACCGAACCAACAACACAGGGGAAACACATGAAAACGCTGATGACCATGCTTCTGGCGCTGTCGCTCGGAATATCCGGCGGCCTTTACGCAGCCGACAAAGACACCAAGGCGACCGCCAAGCCAGCCGCCGCGGAGGCCAAGGCGCCGCTCATCGACATCAACAGCGCCAAGGCCGATGAGCTGATGAAGCTCAATGGCATCGGAGAAGCCCGCGCAGCGGCCATCATCAAGGGCCGTCCGTACAAGAGCAAGGACGAACTCGCCGTAAAGAAGATCATCCCGCAGGCAGTCTATGACAAGGTGAAAGACAGCATCATCGCCAAGCAGAAATAGATTCGGCGCGCATCGCGGGAACCGGAACCCATTCGCCATCTCATCGAAGGAGTCGTACATGCAGATCCTCGCCGGTTTCCTCGCTGCGCTCGTCATCAGCGCCCAGGCCCTCGCACTGGACCTGGGCAGCCTGAGCAATGCTGATGCCGTCAGCGGATTAAAAGACGCGCTCACCCAGGGCGCATCCGCCGCTGTGTCGAAGCTCGGGGTAGAAAACGGCTTCCTCGGCAACGACAAGGTGAAGATCCCGCTCCCCGACGCCATCAAGAAAGTGGAGAGCGGAATGCGCCTGCTCGGCATGCAGAAGCAGGCGGACGAGCTGGTGACGGCGATGAACCGGGCCGCCGAACAAGCGGTGCCGGAAGCCAAGGCGCTGCTGGTGGCGTCGATCAAGAGCATGAGCGTGCAGGATGCCAAGGGCATCCTCACCGGCAGCAATACCGCTGCCACCGAATATTTCCGCAAGACCACCAGTGGCCAGCTCACCGCGAAATTCCTGC
Source organism: Betaproteobacteria bacterium (assembly GCA_947476535.1). Taxonomy (GTDB): domain Bacteria; phylum Pseudomonadota; class Gammaproteobacteria; order Burkholderiales; family SG8-39; genus CAIYPG01. Next base: position 10,004 of record CANJRC010000093.1, on the reverse strand, counting down.
CCATCGTCAAGAAAGCGACGGCCAAGGTCGGGCTTGCCGAGAAGTACAACAACATCGCCGGCAAGGGCGTGCAGCTGGGCCTGGTCGATGCCAAGCAGGCCAAGATCGAGGATTATGTCACGCAGAAAACGCTCGACGGCCTGTTCCTCATGGTGGCCGAGCAAGAGCAGGCCATCCGCAAAGACCCGGTCGGCACAGCCACCGGCATGGCCAAGAAAGTCTTCAGCCTGCTGGGCAAGTAATCGCGGCGGTGGCGATGCCGCCGCCGCGATAACGCGAACGGGATAGCGGGCTCAAGCAGCGCAGCCGAGCCTGCGTAGCAGGCCGCGCGGTTCTTCTAGCTGCGGGCTGGGCCGGCATCCAATAATAACGGCGAGCGCTCGACAACCACCATCTGCACGCCGTCCGCGAATTTCACACCCATAGCCTTCAACTCCGCCTCAATGCGCTTGAAGGCCTGCGCGCGCACATCGAACTGGTTGCCGGGCGCTGTCTCGAACTTGCAGCGGAAGATCTTCACCCCGGGATCGATGCGGTAGAGCTTGCCCTTGAGCGGCTCGCGCAGCATGTGGCCGACCTCCGGATCGTCGAGCATGGCGATGCCGATCTTCTTGATCATCTTGCGGATCTTCTCGCTGTCGGCGTCGATGGGCAGCGGCAGGTTGAATTTATCGATCACCCAATCGCGCGAATTGTTGCGCACCGTGCCAAGGGCGCCATAGGGCACGAAATGCAACGGGCCGTTGTGATGGCGCAGCGCCACGGTACGCAGCGTGATGCGCTCCACCGTGCCCTTGGTGGTGGTGCCGCTCTCGATGTATTCGCCGACGCGGAACACGTCCTCCGCCAGGTAGAAGATGCCGGCGATGATGTCGCGCACCAGCGCCTGGGCGCCAAAGCCCAGCGCCAGGCCGAGCACGCCGGCGCCGGCAAGAAGCGGCGTGATCTCGATGCCCAGCGCCCACAGGGACGACAACACCATCATCACCAGGATCAACACCGCTGCGGTGGTGCGCAGCAGCGGCAGCAGTGTCAAGAGGCGCGCGTTGGGGCTCGGCTCGCCGTGCGGATCACCCACGTTGATGGGACCGATTCGCTCCAGGCGATGATCGATGGTGGTCCTGATGACGATCCACACCACGTGCGCGAATAGACCCAGTGCCGCCACCCCGAGCAGCTCGAACCCCAGCCGCACCAGCGCGTGCGGGCTTTTCGCCATGTCCGACATCGGCGCGTTCAGCACCAGCGCGCAGGCACCCAATCCCAGCAGCACGATGATGAAGCGCGCCACCGACAGCACGATGCTCGGCGCCAGGCTCGGATCGATGACCTCTGTGCCGGTCCGATCCTTGGCCGCTACGGCGTCGGCGGCAATCTCCGCTTCCCAGAAGTAGAACACCAGTACCCGCAAGACCAGCTGCAGCGCGACGACCATCGACACGATAGCGGCAATCGCCGCCGCCATCTCCGCGCCCAGTAACCACAGGCCATAGACAGCCACCACCAGCAGCGCAACGACGATGGCACGCGGGAACTGCGGCAGGCGCCGCCGCCTGCCGCTGTCGCCAGTGGTACTTCTGCTGCTGCCGCGGGCCAGCAGCAGCAGGGCCAACACCAGCAGCGCCGCGGTGAGGGATGCCGCCAGCACGCGCAGCGCGCCAGCCAAGTGCCGGGCGCCGGCGATCGGCTCGATCAATGCCGGAACGAACCCCCCGATGGCCAGGCCAAGCGCCACGCCAAGCACGCTCGCAGACAACCAGTGCACCTGTCCCTGCGCCAGCGGCAACAGGCGCAGCGGCGCTCGATGCGCAGGCCCAGGCACGATGATGACCTCCACGGCCATCCATGCCAGCCGCACCACCACGACGGCAAACGTGGCCGCGACCACCGCCGCATGCACGCCCGCCGGCCAGATGAACGCCGCCGAGGTGGCGATGGTGGCCACCGCGAAGAGCAACAAACCGACACCAAGCAGCACCATGCGGCGCAGTGCCAGTCGGGCGGCATGCCTTCGCGACACCGCCCGGGTGGCCTTGATCACGCGCAGCGGAGCCGAGGCATAGGTCCAGTACAGCCACTCCGCGCCACAACCCACCAGGATCAGGATCAGCAGGTAGGTCAGTGCGCGCACGCCTTCACCGCCGAGAACCGCGGCAGCCAATGCTTCCGATATCCTGCCAACTTCGGATGGAGCCATCCTCATGTCTTGTATCCGCTCAGCCAATCCTGACTTGGCTCTTTCCAGTGCCGTCATCGCCATGCCCTGCATGCCCGATTCCGCCGACACGGCATGCACTGGGAATGGCACGCACAGCGCCACCAAGGCCAGCACCGCGCGCCACAGTCCGCGCCGTTCGCGTAGTTCGTCTACTGCTGCGCGCTTCACGCCGCGGGCCCCGAAGCGGAATCTCCGGCCGTGTCAGCCATCCAGGCACCGGAATCATGTGCCGCCGATGTCTCGACGAATGCCGGCAACACACGGACCACCGACACGCCGGAGGTGAGCACGCGCGCCTGACAGGCGAGCCGGTCGCCGGCCTCGGCGCCCACCCGCGCGAGCGTGGCGCGCTCGATATCGTTCAGCGGCGACAAACGATCCATCCCGGCGACCACATGCACGCGGCAGGTGCCGCAGCGCCCCCGCCCAGAACACACATCGGCATGCGGAATGCCGTTCAGGCGACTGACATCCAGGATCGACTGTCCCCTCACCCCGGCCGCGCTCAGGCCTTCATCGTAGGCCACGCGCACTGGCGTCAGCCGATTGTAGAGACGTCGCCCGGCGAAAATCGCCACGGCCAACAGCAGCAGGCCACCGTACACCGTGAGGATGCGCGCCTGGAGGGCATCCAGTTCGGCGCGCACCGGTGTGAGCAGGTCGACCATGGCCGTGATGTCGGTGCGCCACGCTGCATCGTTGGCGAGCTTGTCCAGCACCTCCTTGCCGGCCTCCGCAAACCCGAGCAGCGCAAGAATGGGCACGGCGAAGAGCAGCGGCACCACCACCCCGCCGATGCGTCGCCAGACGGGCTTCAACACCAGCCAGGAATACAGTCCGATGGCGCCATGCACCCAGACGAAGATGACCGCAAACAGCTGCTGGAAGGCCAGCATCGGCGCGAAGCTCCAGTACACCGAGAGGATCTGCCCGTAGCTCGGCTCGAACGCGGTCGCGAGCTTGCTGCCCATGCCCATCGCGATCACGTGCGCCAACAACAGTGGCGGCGTACAAAGGCCCAGCACCAGTTGCACGACATCGGTACGGCTCATGGCCAGCGAATGGCGCGCCGCGATGGAATACAAGCCCAGCGCCACATGCAGCAGCATCGAACCTACCAGCAGGAACTTTCCAACCGGCGTCTGCCAGGGCGCCATCAGGTGCGCAAGCCAGCCCTGCATGGCTTCCAGCGATTTCAGTCCGATCGCGAGATTGGCCAGGTGGCCCATGACGAACAGCATGAGGATGAGGCCGGAAACCAGCCTCAGTGTGCGCAGCAGGCTCTTGATCGGCATCGTTTCTGTTCCCTGAGTGGCCGCGGCCCCGCCATCAGATTTCGTCGGCTTCGGCGAACCAGATCCCACGCGGATACACCACCTCGCTTCGACTGTGGTAGATCCGCGCACGCACTATGCATTTCGGGTTGATATAGAGCATGCCGTCGGGATCGATGGACGCTGTCAGCGCCGGCACGCCGAACAGGGCCTGGTCGAGCGGGTGGTCGGCCACGACACCGGTCAGGTGCAGGTACACCGACTGGCCACTGCGAAGCGACAACTCGACCAGCGCTTCAAGCAGATCGCCCGGGCTGGACTTGGGATTGGTACGCCAGCGCGGCCACTGGCGCGCCAGTAGCGCCTCATATTCCTCGCGCCCAGACAGCCGGCGCATGCGCTCGACGCCCGGCGGCCGATACCCCTCGGGCATCTCGCCTTCACCGATCGCCTCCACCCAGCACACGTCGTCCGGATTCAGCACCGTGAACGGATTGAGGACGCCGATGACGATGGGACCGGAGGCGAAGATCGTCGCCGGATCGAGCCGCTGCGCGAGCACCTGCGCGCGTCGGGAGATGTCCTGGACGTATGTCCCTGTCTTGCCGTCAGTGCGGTGGATGCGAAGGCGCATGATGACCCGGGTTGCGAGAACACGCGTGCCCGTCCCGTGCCATGCAAGGGACCCGTGAAACCTCACGCGCTGACGCGATCATATCAGGCGTGGCTGGCCCCAATAACCATGCCTTCGCGGGGCGTCGACGTCAATCCACCGCGGCAGCGACCAGCAGGACGATCACGGCGCCCACCCCTGCCCGCAGGCCCCAACGCTCGACCCGCGACACCGTGTCCCCGGCCACGACCTCCACCGGCACCGTGGTGCGCTCGAGCACCTTATTGGTCGTCGAATCTTCCAGCATGCGCGTGAGGGAATTCTTGCGCGCGGTGCTCATCACCACGCGGTCGACGCCCAGGCGCTCCGCCTCGGCCACGATGCTCCCGGCCCGCTCGCCGACCAGCACATGCTCCTTGAACGGCAAACCGAGCTTTTGCATCAGCTTGCGCACCGGTCCAAGCACCTTCTCGGCTTCGTCTCGGTGATGGGACGCCCGGTTCTTGCGGGCCACGAAGCGCGAGATGTGGCGCGACAACGGCGGCTGCACGTTCAACAGGTGGATTTCCATCGACGGATTGCTCAGGTACTCCCTGGCCACGCGCTCCAGGGCATATTCGGTATTGCGCGAACCATCGACGGGAACGAGGATCTTGTGCATGAGGGCTTCTCCTTCGGTTGCAGTGAAATGCTTTCGCCTGTCTTCAAACTGCCGGGCCAGCTCCGCCAGTTGCGTCGCGATCCTCGACGCAAGCTTGCGGTGATTCATAACGAACCCTGTCCACAGCACGCCACCGATCAGGGCAATGTAAAGCAGCGCCGAGGCGGCAGGATTGGCGTTGAAAACATCCTGAAGAAATGGCTCCGAGGTGATCATCTTGGCCGCAGTCCAGGCCAGCACGCCAGCGCCGACATAGACGATGACCGGGAAGCGCTCCACCCAGTGCAGCAGCAGCGTGCTGCCCCATACCACCAACGGCACGCTGATGAGAAGGCCGAGGATCACCAACACGTAGCTGCCCTGCGCCGCGCCCGCGACGGCGAGCACGTTGTCGAGGCCCATGATCATGTCCGCAACCACGATGGTCTGCATGGCGGCCCAGAAGCCGGCCACCGGTTTGATGTGGCCGCCTTCGTCATCGCTATTTTCCGGCTGCAGCAACCGGCAGGCGATCCACACCAGGGCTGCGCCGCCCACCAACATGAGGCCGGGAATCTTCAGCAGCCACACCACCACCAGCGTCATGGCGCTCCTCACGGCGATGGCACCGACCGTGCCCCAGACAATGGCCGGGCGCTGCAGGTGGCGCGGCAGGCTGCGCGCCGCCAGCGCAATCACGATGGCGTTATCGCCCGCGAGCACGATGTCGATCATCACGATCGCGAGCAACGCGGTGAGAAATTCCATTGAAACGATGTCCATGCCCTTGCCTGCCCCTGCGGTTGCGAACGGCCGCGCTCATGGCGCCCGAACGATGCTCTCGGCATTGGGGGAGTCGTTCGCCGCCCGATGCCACCTTGAATGCCGGCGAGTCTAAGGGGACGGAGACTTCGTGAAAAATCGATTTATCGGCATTAATACATCGAATAAGACGAACCTTTATCGGTCCACCCTGGACAGGCATGCTGGTGGCGACCCAGCCTGTGGCGACGCCGATGGGAAGCCCGGGTCATGAAACGAGCCCACTCGCCGGCACTGACTTGGCACGCAGTACTAACGGTCCAAAACTGTCATTGGCGACCTGGGCGTGCGGCGGACAGTCGTCACGCCTATCCGCCGTGAACACCGCCCCGAGCAAGGTCCGACCCACGCGCAGCCCTGCCGGCATGGCGAGACCCTCGCCGAGAAAGCGGGCAAAGCTTTCTGCCGGCACGGGCCTGGCGAACAGGTAACCCTGCATGAGCCTGCAGCCGCGCGAGAGCAGGAAATTCGCCTGCTCGACGCACTCCATGCCCTCGGCGACCACCGAAAGGCCCATGGTCTTGCCCAAGGTGATGATGGTGGAGGCAATGGCCGCGTCGTGCGGCTCGGTGAGCAGGTCCTTGATGAATGCACGATCGATCTTGAGCACATTGAGCGGAAAGCGCTTGAGGTAGGCGAGGGACGAATACCCGGTTCCGAAGTCATCCATCGCAAGCTCGATGCCGAGCGCGCGCAAGGCATGCAGGCGGGTCACCGCATGCTCGACGTCCTGCATCAGCATGCTCTCGGTGATCTCGCCTTCCAGCAGGGATGCCGCGATTCCGAAATCGCGCAGGGACGCGGAGATCAGCGCATCGAGGCCATCCTCGCGAAAGCTGTGCGCGGAAAAGTTGATCGACACCGGCACCACCGGCAGACCTTCGCGCTGCCATTCTTGCAGCTGCCGACAGGCGGCGCGCACCACCCACTGTGTCATCGGCACGATCAGCCCGCTTTCTTCGGCAATCGGGATGAACTCGCCGGGCGACACGAAGCCGCGTTGCGGATGTTGCCATCGCAGCAGCGCCTCCGCACCGACCAGGCGCCCGGTCTGCACGTCCACGCGCGCCTGGTAATGCAGCAGCAGCTCGTTGCGCTCGATGGCGCCACGCAACTCATTTTCGATCGCCAGCTTGGTCAACGCCTGGGCGTTCATCGCAGACGTGAAGAAACAGTAGGAGCCGGCGCCACGCTCCTTGGCGCCATGCATGGCCGACTCCGCGTTCTTGAGCAAGGTGCCGGTCTCCTCACCGTTCTCCGGATAGACCGCGATGCCGATACTGGCGCTCAGGATCAGTGCCTGGCCGTCGTATGCCATGGGTTGCTCAATGGCAGCGCACAAGCGGCGCGCAATCAGTGCCGCATCTTCGGCGCGCCGGACATCCGCAAGAAACACCGCGAAACCGTCGCCACTCATGCGCGCCGCCGTTCCGCGTGACGCATCGCCCTGCGCGCCCGTGTTCTGTCCGCCCGGAACGGCGCTCGCAACGTCGCTATCGCGGATGCACTCCACGATACGGCGACTGATTTCCTGCAGGATCCGGTCGCCAACGGCATGCCCCAGCGTCTCGTTAATTCGCTTGAAACGGTCGATATTGATGTCCAGTACCGCAGCGTGGCCGGCCTGGCGCCGGCTCGGGCTCAGGCCGTGCTGCATCACCTCGCTGAACAGCTTGCGATTTGCCAATCCCGTCAGGCCGTCATAATCGGCCAGTTGGCGGATGCGCGCTTCCGCCGCCACGCGCTCGGTGATGTCCTGCGTCGCGCCCTCTACGCGAACGACAGCGCCGCGGTCATCCCTGAATGTCTCCGCCTGCTCGTAGACGGTCCGCTCGCAGGCTTCGCCAGGACGCATGCGGTATGTGATCGCATAGGCCTCGCCCGTACCCATGGCAGCGTCCATGGCCTGGGCGACACGCTCTACATCCTCGGGGTGCACGCGGTGCAGGACGTCACGCCACGCGTACTCCGGCCCCATTGCAGGCATGCCGATCAGCTCCCGATATTGCGCCGAGCATTCGAAACGCCCGGCCAGAGGCTGCCATACCCAACTGCCAAGTCGGGCAATTCGCTGTGCGTTGACCAGACTCGTCCTGTGGTGATCGACTTGTTCGAGCATGTGGCTTGCCCGCAGCGCGTAGCGCACCCGGTGCGCGAGCAGCGTTTCATTGATCGGCTTGGCGATGAAATCTGTGGCCCCGGACTCGTAGGCACGTTCGATGGACGCCGTGTCGTCCAGTCCGGTGAGCATGATGACCGGGATGCGCTCATGCGCTGGATGCCCGCGCAGCGCGCGGCACACGGCGTAACCGTCCATGCCCGGCATCATCACGTCGAGCAACACCAGATCCGGCGGTCGCGCGTGGATTTGCGCCAGCGCGCCGGGCCCGTCCGCAGCCTCGCTGACCTCGAATCCGGCGGCGCCCAACGATAGCGTCATGAAGCCGCGCAGGAACGGGTCGTCGTCGACGATCAGCAGGCGAGGCGCCATGGGAGATTCAGTCATCTGGCGCGCAGGTCAGCTAGGCATGCGACACATGCCAGTCAGGAATAAACAGTGCAGCGGCTTGAACATTTTTTGCCCTCGATTGAAGGACGGCGGATCGCGAAGCAGGGAACGGAGCGGAAAGCTCCCCCTGCGATGCCCTATCGACAACAAGCGACGCGAACTTGAGCCCTTTGTTTGCCACTGCCGCCACGGCAAGCAAAGCGACCTACCGACAAGGGGACAAGCTCACTTTTCTGCGATGATTGGCACCATGGATTCCAAGCGACGTCGCTTCCTCGCCGCGGGGCTTGCCGGTATTGCTGGCGCAGCCGCACTGGGCGCGTGGCGTGGCTGGCCGGACGAAGGCTTCTTCAATCCCTGCCGCGCGCCGCTGCCTCCCGAGCTCGCGCAACACCCGCTGGTCCGCGAGGCCTGGGCCGGCCTTGACGCGACCAGGGTTTGGGATGCGCATGCACATCTGCTCGGCGTAGGCGACGCCGGCGCGGCGCTTCCCAGCGATGGCGCCGGTTTCAACGATGGCGATGGCACGCTGCGCTGGCCGATCGCCGCCGCGCAGCGCGCCTTCTTCCTCAACGCCGCCTGCGTCAACGCGCCGGGCATCGATGCGGCATATGCGGCACGCCTGCGCGCCCAGGTCGATGCCATGCCGCCCGGCTACAAGCTGCTGCTCCTCGCCCTCGATCGCTGGCACGACGAGGCAGGACAAGCGCGCGCGGACCACACCCATGCCTGGGTCGGCAACGATTACTGCGCCGCCATCGCGAAATCGGCCCCGGCGCGCTTCGAGTGGGCAGCCTCGGTGCACCCGTACCGGAACGATGCCCCCGCGGAACTCGCGCGCGTGCACGCGCTGGGCGCCCGCGCGGTAAAGTGGATTCCCTCGGCACAGGGCATCGACCCGGCGTCGCCGCAATGCGACCGCTTCTACGAAACGCTGGTGCGCCTCGGCCTGCCCCTGATCACCCACGCCGGCACCGAGCGCGCCGCCCCCGGCGACGATGCACTCGGCAACCCGCTCAGGCTGCGCCGGGCGCTCGATCATGACGTGCGCGTGTTGGTTGCGCACTGTGCCTCCATGGGCAAGGGACGTGACCTCGACACCGGGCCCGATGGCCCGTGGGTGGACAATTTCTCCCTCTTCGAGCGCTTGATGGGACAGCCCCCCTACGCCGGCCTGCTGTTCGGCGACCTGTCGGCCATGACCCAGTCCGCCCGCGCCGGCGCGCCGCTGCGCCGCGTGCTGGAGCGTGCCGACAACGACTGGAAGGGCCGACTCCTCAACGGCTCGGACTACCCGTTGCCGGGCATCATGCCCTTGTACTCGACCCGCGCGCTCGCAGCCGACGGATTGTTGCCCGCTTCCGCAGTGGAGCCGCTCGCCACCATCCGCCAATACAATCCGATGCTCTACGACTTCGTGTTGAAGCGGCACCTGCGCGCTGGAATCCGCAGCCTGCCTGCAGGCGTATTCGAGACGAGGGAGTTCTTCTCGCGCGCGGCGGGTTCAAAAGTTTCCTAGTCGAACTTCAGGTTCAACCGCTTCACCAGCGGTCCCATCTTGTCGTACTCGGACCTGATCTGGGCCGTAATGGCCTGCGGCGTGGCGAGCGAGACGTAGCTGTCGTCGCTTGCCAGCATCTTCGCGATCTCCGGCGTCTTCTGGGCTGCGTTCAAGGCCGTATTCAGGCGGTTGACGATTTCCGCTGGCAAGCCGGGCGGGCCGACAATGGCAGTCCAGCTCTGCGCGGAGACGTCGTATCCCAGTTCCTTGAGCGTGGACACGTTGGGAAGCAATGGGGAGCGCGACGGCCCCGAGGTGGCGATGGCGATCAGCTTGCCGGCATCGATATGCTGCTTGACGGTGATCAGGCCGAAGAGGGTCATGCTGACCGTCCCGGAAAGCATATCCGGCATCATCTGCGTCGCGC
>CANJRC010000092.1 GCA_947476535.1 Betaproteobacteria bacterium | reverse complement strand
CGCGTCATCACCGTCAGCATCGGCGTGGCCGGTCGTCCGGAAGGCAAGAGCGTGGCACGCGCCCCCGAGGAGATCTTCAAGCTGGCCGAGGACGCGCTCGCACGCGCCAAGCGCGAGGGTGGAAACCGCATTGCGGCCGCCCACGGCATCACGCCAAAATGAGCGGCTGGCTCGCGACGGCGGGCCTTTCCTCGGCGACGAAAGCCACTGCCTAGTGTCAGCCGCCGATCGTCCGATCGCATCCTTAGCCCGCAGCGTCGATCCCTTCGGCATGCAGGAGTTCCCGCCGGCCACACTTCCCGCCGGCCAAGAGCCGATGTCGCAGGCGCTAACGCGGCGCGCCTTGCTCGGCCCCGACAAGGGCTGGTCACTGGCGCCAGTGGGCGCCTGGCTGATGCTCGAGGGCCGGCGAATGACTGATCCGGTGGCACTGCTCGACGCCCTGGTCGCCAGGCTGGAGGCATGCGGTGCGCGCATCGACCGACTCGGCTTCACCATGATCACCATCCATCCACAGGTGCTCGCATGGGGTTGCTACTGGGACCGCAAGAACGGCAGCAAGCCATTCACGGCGCGCCACGGCGTACAGCAGACCGATGCCTACATCGGCAGCCCGTCGCAGTTCGTGCGAGAAAAGGACCGGCCATTCCGGCGCAGGCTGGTCGATCTTGACGAAGCACGCGATCATCGCCTGATGTTCGAACTGCGCGATGAGGGCCTCACCGACTACCTTGCGCTGCCCATGCGCTTCAGCACCGGCCCCGTGAATTTCCTCACCGCCTCAACCGCGCACCCGCACGGATTCCGCGATGGTGACGTCGAGCGCTTCGAAGCGCTATCCAACCTGCTCGCGCCGATCCTCGAGATCATCCACGCGCGACGCACGGCGCTCGGGCTGCTCAATGCCTTCATCGGCCCGCGCATTGCCGAGCGCATCCTCAACGGCCAGGTGAAGCGCGGCGACGGCGACCGCATCGAAGCGGCCTTCTGGTATTCGGACCTGCGGCACTTCACCGACCTCTCCGAATCGCTGCCCCCGGATCAGCTGCTCGATTTGCTGAACGGCTACTTCGAGCACTGCGCCGCAGCCGCGGCCACGCGCGGCGGCGAAATCCTGCAATTCATCGGCGACGCCATCCTGATCGTGTTCGAGATCCGGCGCCCGGAAGATGCTCAAGTCGTGTGCGATGCGGCCCTCGATGCCGCCATCGACGCCTTCGACTCCATCGCGGTGGTGAACCATCGCAGGCGGCGCGCCGGTGTACCGGCCATCGAGTTCGGGCTGGGGCTGCATATCGGCACCGTTACCCACGCCAATGTCGGGGCGCCGGACCGGCTGGCCTTCAATGTGGTCGGCCCCGCCGTCAACAAGACGGCACGCATCCAGTCATTGTCGAAGGAAACCGGCGTGCCGCTGCTGCTGTCGGCAGAATTCGCGGCGCAGATTCGCCGGCCGTTGCGGGCGCTCGGGGAGTTCGATTTGCGGGGCGTTGCGGGCAAACAGCCGATCTTTACGCTGCCGGCAGAGGCTTGAACGAGGCCACGGTTCCGCAGCTCGCCAGCGCTGACGAGCATCGCAGGGAAGTTTCGGCACGCAGTGCCGAAACCGTCACCTCCGGGGTCGCCTTCTTTTGGTTACTTTTCTTGGCGAAGCAAGAAAAGTAACTCGCCGATAGGCGAAATCCTTGACGCCAAGTCACTCGCCGTCAGGCCAAACCTGACCCCACGCGCCCTCGCGCACCTAACTCTTCTGCAACGACTTCGAAAATTGCGCCGTAGTATTCGCCAGCCGCGTGGCGAGGATGCGAATCAACTCCACCGCCGCGTCCGGATTCTCGCGAATGACGCTGAGGAACTGATCCTTGGAAATGCGCAGCGTCTCGACGCGGGACAATGTCGTCGCGGTTGCGGTGCGCGGCACGTCGCCGAATATCGCGATCTCGCCGATGATTTCGTTTCTCCCCAGCGTATTAACCACCAACGGCCCATTGGGCGTCGGCACGGAAATCTCGATGCTCCCGTCAATTACGATATAACAGGCTTCACCCGCATCGCCGGCACGAAACATTACGTGCCCCGCATCGAACGTAAGGCGCTCGCTGGTGAAAGCCAGCAGCTTCTGCTTGGCCGGGGGCAACTTGCTGAAAATTGGGAACCGCCGGATCAACTCGACTTCCTGCTCTAGGCTCATGTCATTTCTCCTGTGCCAGCGCCATGTTCGCAGAACCCGGTCCGGGTGACACCGCGACAGCGCCTCCCGCACCCATGATTACAAATCATCATGCCGTACCCAGCAGGTGCTGGAACGGTTCGCTACCTTCCTTCAGATCGCCGTAGCTGCCGCTCGCGGCGAGCCTGCCGCCATCGAGCACCAGCACGTGGCCAAATCGCTCAGCCAGCTCTACGCGGTTCAGCACCCAGAAAACGCCGCTGCCGCGGCGGCACTGGAGCACGTTCTCCAGGAGCCGGTTCTGTGATGCCGGATCGAGCACCGATCCCGCCTGATCGAGGATCAGCAGGGCCGGACGCTTTAGGATGGCGCGCCCGATGGCGATCCTCTGCCGGTCTGCGACCGGCAGGCGGGCGCCGCCGGTACCCACCTGGAAAGCCAGGCCGATCTTGAGCACCAGCGGGCGAAGCTTGAGCTCGTCGAGCAACTGTCGCATCAGCAAACCGATGCGCGCGCCGGCACCCGCCTGACCCGACGCGATCTTGCCAAACAGGATGTTGTCCTGCAGTGACGCGGCACTGTTGTAGCGTTGCGGGTCGAATAATTCCACCGCACCGCGCAACTCGGCAGGAAGGGTTTCGGAAAAGTGCCGACGGGCCTCCAGGATGCGCGCCTCCAGCGCCTCGTCGATGAGACCCAGGCGATGCCGCGCAGAGATCAGCTTGAAGGGCAGCGCAAGCAGCAAGTTGCGGTCGTCCTCGGTAATGCGGTCCAGCCCGATATCTGAGACCTGGGCCAGGATTTCCTTCACCCCGGGCAAATCGTCGTGCGAAATGAAACTGAACTGCTCGAACATTTCGTGACCGGGCGGCAGGTCGCTGAACAATTCGACCATGGTCTCGGCCAACTTGTACCCGACCTTCAGCAGGTCGCCCGACAATCCGGTGTCGTCCAGCACCTTGCGCACATAGGCGTTCCTGGCGAGGTTTTCCATGTCGAAGGTCTTGCCCACCGGCGTGCCGAACAACAGGTTCTCGGCCAGCGTCGCATTGCGGTTGTAGCGCGAGAGATCAAACCGTTCGACAAGATCCTTGATGTCGGGCTGGTTCAGGCGCTCGCGCATGGTTTCTCGCGCAAGCAGGATGCCGTCCATCAGGCCCGCTGCCTGGTCCGGCCCAACCGCACTCTTCAAGCCGACTTCGAATACGGTTTCCTCCAGGTCCACGGACTTGAGCACTTCGAGGATGCGCTGCTCAAGCTCCTGAGCGTTGGAGACGCCAGCCGCCTTGTAGTCGATCCAGTCGGCAGCGATGTCCAGCGTCGAATTGCCCGCGCGCTCGGACTCCTTGAGCCAGTGCTCGCGCTTTTTCAGCGCCTCGCCCTCATAAGGCACTTCATGCACCGGCCAGTGCTTAAGGCCGTACACGAGATTGTCGCGGATACTCAAGGGGAATAGGAACGCCGCGGCACCCACGTAGGAAATGGCGCGCCCGGTGACCGCCTCGGGTGCGCGCGTGATGTCCACCCCGCCCATGTCGATGTTGCCATTGGTCGGAGGCACCAGCCGCGCCAGCATCTGGGCGAGGTCGCCGCTGCCCGAGCCCGCCGCCCCGACGATGGCGACATGCTGCGCCATGTCGAATTCGAAGCTGACGCCGTCGATCACCTTGCTGCCCGACTCGTCGACCAGGGACAGGTTCGAGGCGCGCACCAGGCCCTGCTGCGGCAATTGCGGGGATTCGATCAGTTCCTGCTGGGACTGCGGCACCAGGTCATCGGCAGTGAACTGCTCGACCACCTGCGTGTACTTGATGCCGGTATCGAGCCGCTGCTGGTCCCAGTCGATCAGTTCCTTCACCGGACTGGGCAAATCCTTGTAGGCGGCGATGACCGCAACGAGCGTTCCGATGTCGAGCCGGCCGATGATCGCCAGGTAGCCGCCGATCAGGTAGAAGAGGAACGGCGTCATCTGAGACAGCAGGTTGTTGAGGAACTTCACCATGAACTTGCGCTGGTAAAGCTCGAACCTGAGCAGGAAGATCCGCCCCAGACGCGACGAGATCTCGGCACGTTCGTAGTTCGAGGTGTCGTGTGCGTGGATTTCCGTCACGCCGTCCACGCATTCGGCGATGCGCCCGGCAAGCTGGCGCGCCGTCAGCTGCTGCTCCTTGGAGAGCACCAGCAGGCGGCGGCGCATCTTCGGGATGATGACCGTCTGCACCACCACCACGACAAGCGCCACGAGGCCGAGGTAGACGTGCTGGTAGAGAATGAAGAACAGCGCCGTCAACGCCTGACCGCCGAGGAACAGCGGCGTGATGATGGAGTCGCCGACGAAGGCCCCCAGCGGCTCGACCTCATCCTTGATCATCGTCGCCATTTCGGCGGCCTTCACTCGACGGAAGTGCGGCAGCGGAAACCGCATGATGTGGTCGAACAGCGTGAAGCGCAGCCGGCGCAACATGCGCTCGCCCATCCAGCCCTTCATGGTATTGATCTGCAGCTTGATCAGCCCGCTGATGATGATCAGGATGAGGAAACTGATGGTCAGCGCGAAGAGATACGGCGTGCGCTCCATCGCGAAGCCCTCGAACAGGTGTACCGTGCTGCCGCCGAGGAAGTCGGGCAGCTTCCATACAAAGCGCAGGAAGGGCATGGTCGAGTCGGGCTGCGAAAAGCCCTTGCCCGAGATGGGCTGGTTGACGATGGCCTTGGGCAGGTCGAGCGTGGCGAAATAGAACAGCATCGACGCCACGACCAGCGGCAGAATGAGTATCTGCTCGCGCTTGCTGTAGCGCAGGATGAATCCGAACAGACTGCGCTCCATGCTGCCTCGTTCCTATTGTGGATTCGCCAATATTACCGGCTTCGTGTGCAAATCACACCCTCCAGGCGAGCATCGCTGCCCTATGGGTGGCACCCGTTGCGACCGTCCGGGAAGAAACCCTCAGCCGATCGATCAGCTGTAGGGATCGGCCGCATCGCGCAGCCCGTCACCCAGAAAGTTGAAGGCGAGCACCACGATGAACACGGGAACGACCGACGCCATCAACCAGGGATAGAGGGCAACGACGTCGATGTTCTGCGCCTCGTTGAGCAGCACGCCCCAGCTCGTCACCGGCGGCCGCAAGCCCAGTCCGAGGAAAGACAGCGCCGTCTCGCCCAGAATCATCGCGGGCAGGGACAGGGTCACCGAGGCAATCATGTGGCTGGCAAAGCTGGGCAGGAGGTGGCGGCGGATCACGCGGCCGGGGCTTGCGCCCATCAGGACTGCCGCGGCAGCGAAATCCTCCTCGCGCAGTGCGAGCAGCTTGGAACGTACCGCGCGCGCGAGCCCAGGCCAGTCCAGCAGCCCGAGGATGATGGTGATGCCGAAGTAGATCAGCACCGGACTCCAGTTCACCGGCAGCGCAGCCGACAGCGCCATCCACAGCGGCAGCTCGGGGAAGGCGCGCACCATCTCGATCAGGCGCTGAATCAGGTTGTCCACCCAGCCACCGAAATAGCCGGAGATGCCGCCCAGCGTGATGCCGATGAGAAAGCTCACCGCGATGCCGAGCAGGCCCACCGTCAGGGAAATCCGAGTTCCATAGACGATGCGCGAAAAGAGATCGCGGCCCAGCCGGTCCGTGCCGAAGAGATAGAGCGAGCCGCCCTCCGCAGGGCACGCCAGGTGGAAGTTCGCCTCGAACAGGCCCCAGAACTGGTACTCGTCCCCGCGGCACAGAAAGCGGATCGGCTGCACGCTGCGCGCATCCGGGGTGTATTCGCGCCGCAGTGTATCCATGTTGAGCTTCATGGAATTGCCGTACACGAAAGGCCCGACAAACCGTCCTTCATGGAGGAAATGGACCTGCTGCGGCGGCGAATAGATATTGCGCGCATCGCGGGTATGCAGGTTGTAGGGCGCAATGACTTCGCTGACCAGGGTCGATGCATAGATCGCCAGCAGGATGATCCCTGACAGCAATGCCACGCGATGGCGCTTGAACTTCCACCACATGATCTGCCACTGAGAAGCGCTGTAGAAGCGCTCCTGCGCCGGGGTCAGCGACTCGGCACGATCGGGCTCGAAGGGCTCCGTCGAAACATAGTGCTCGAGCTCCTGCGCATTGGCGTTCGCGACGGGTGAGCTCATTTGGCAGAGCCCCCGGTCAGGCGGATTCGCGGGTCGAGCACGGCCAGCAACAGGTCGGATATGAAGGTGCCGATCACCGCGAGCATGGACAGGAACATCAGGAAGGAACCCGCCAGGTACTGGTCCTGGCTGCGCAATGCATCGAGTAGCATCGGGCCCGAGGTCTGCAGCGACAGCACCACGGCCACCACCGCCGAACCGGAAATAACGCTCGGCAGCAGGCTGCCGATGTCGGCAACAAAGGGGTTGAGCGCCATGCGCATCGGGTACTTCATCAACAGGCGGAATCGCGGCATCCCCTTGGCGCGCGCGGTCGTCACGTACTGCTTCTGCAGTTCATCGAGCAGGTTAGCGCGCAGGCGCCGGATCATGCCCGCGGTGCCCGAGGTGCCGATCACGAGCACCGGAATCCACAGGTGGGAGAGCACCGACATCATCTTGTCCATGGACCAGGACTTGCCCAGGTATTCCGGATCCATGATACCGCCCACCGCCAGGCCGAATTCCACGTTGGCGAAATACATCAGCACCAGCGCCAGCAGGAAATTGGGCGTGGCAAGACCGACATAGCCGAACAATGTCAGGCCATAGTCGCTCCAGCTGTACTGGTGCGTGGCCGAATAGGCCCCAATCGGGAAAGCCACGGCCCAGGTAAACAGGATGACCGAAAAATTCATGATGAAGGACAGCAGCAGGCGGTCGCCCACCACTTCCTTGACCGGCAGGTCGTATTCGAAGGACCAGCCAAGGTCACCCTGCAAGAGGCCTGAATAGCCGCGCGCGCCCGGCCACACGCCAACCCAGACCGCGTACTGCTCGACCGCCGATTTGTCCAGGCCGTATTGCTTCTTCAGGAACTCGACGCGCTCCAGCGCCGAGGTATCGCCCTGGCTCTTCAGTTCGTCAATCTGGTTGGATAGGAAGTCGCCCGGGGGCAGCTTGATGATGGTAAAGACCAGCACGCTGATCACGAACAGTGTCGGGATCAGGATCAGGATGCGGTTGAGTGTGTACCTGAGCATGGGGGGCCTAGCGGGCTTCGCCTGCATCGTCTTGCGCGAACCAGAACGTGTCGGGCTTGTAGATGCCGAAAAATGCGCCGGGATCAAAGTTGTAGATGCCCTTGGCCGGGACGTTGCGCAACGAATCGCGCTTGATCACCGGTTGCGGCACGCAGCACACGACGCCGATGGTGTACTGCTGCTCGGCGTGGATCGCGAGCATGCGATGCCAGACGCCCTCGCGCTCTGTGCGCGTGGGGGCCAGATGCCAGGCGGCATTGAGCTTCTGCAGCTCGACCACCGCAGGCATGTCCGGGGCCTCGCCCATCTTGCCGCCCGTCTCATGGTGCTGGCCAAACTTCGGCCACTGCAATTGCAGCTGGTTGGTCGGCGCTAATTCATCCGGACTCATGTCCGGTGTCGGGATGCCGTTCTCCAGTCCCGTCCAAACCGAAATCATGGTCTGCCCGGAAAAGATGCGCTTCCTGAGCAGTTCGCGCTGCAAGGGCTTGGTGAAGAGTTTGATGCCGACCTCGGACCAGGTCTCGCGGATCAAGGACAGCACATCGGCCTGCTCTGAGCTCTCCCCTGCCGTCTCAACAATGATTTCCATGGGCCGCCCGTCGGGTAGCCGGCGCACCCCGTCAATGCCGCGCGTCAACCCCAGCTCATCGAGCATCTTTTCCGCCGACTTGCGATCGTACTTCGTCCAGCGCTCCTGGTATTCCTTGCGAAACAACGGGCTCTCCGGCAACACCGTATTGTTCGCCTCGGTGGCGAGACCAAAGTAGAGCACGTGGTTCACCAGCGGCCGATCGATGGCCATCGACAGCGCGTGGCGGAATTTCTCCTCGCGGAAAAGCTTGCGCCACACCAGGTCGCTGATATTGAGATTGGGGAACAGCGTGAACTGCGAGCCGAGGGCGGAGCGCCACAACAGGGTGCGGAACTTGTTGCGCTTTTCGTTCTGCTTGAGGAAGGTGTAATTGGCGAACTGCACGTCGCGCGCCTGCAGGTCCGACTCGCCGGACCCGGCCTTCGCCGGAATGAGTTTGCCGTCAGCCACGGCCATGACGACACGATCGACATAGGGCAGCTGCTGGCCCCGCGTGTCGATGCGGTGATAGTAGGGATTGCGGATGGCGACAAATCGGTCGCTCGGCGGCCTGGTGGTGATCTGCCAGGGCTCCAGGGTCGGCAGGTCCGGATTGTCATTCTGGTACATGTTGTCCTGGCGGTTGTGTATCGCCGCCCAGCCCCGCTTGCCCGGCGCGGAGTTCTCCACCGCGAGCTTGGGAGAATATTTCTTGTGGTACTTCTTCAGGTAGTTCGACGGGCGGTACAGGTACAAGGGCGACGCACCAGCCAGTCGCGGCAGAAATTCCGGATTGGGACGGCTCCACGAGAAACGCACCGTCGTCTCGTTGACCAGCTCGAATTTCGGCGGCTCGCCGTTGACCAGCAGGTCGCGCGGAGGACCGCCCGGATTGAGTTCCGGGTTGTTGGCGACGTCTTCCCAGTAGTAGCGAAAGTCCTCGGCCGTAAATGGTCGGCCATCGGACCACTTGTGACCCTTGCGCAAGCGGAAGGTGAACACGCGCCCATCCTTCACATCGAAACCTTCGGCGATGTCGGGCACGAGGTTGAAGTTACGATCCCAGCCCACCAGCCGCGCATAGCCGTACACCACCAGCATGCGCACGTCGCGCGCGCGCCCAATCAGCATGTTGAGCGTGCCGCCGTGCGTACCCGGCTTCAGGTCCTCGCCTTCCAGCCTCACCACCGCGGGGTTGCGCGGCAGGCGCTCGGCGATCGGCGGCAGCTTGCCGGCAGCGACATCGATCTTGAGTATCGGCGTCTCCACCAACGGCGGCGCCGATGCGGCCAGAGCCGCCGGCGCGAGCAGCGTCGCGGCAAGCATCGCGAAGACGCCGCTCAACGCACCGCAGAGCGCGCCTGACCAGGCACGATTCCCCATGGCCGGTTTCATCCCGAGAGTTCCGATGCATCGGCGCTGGAATGGGCGCGCACAAAATGCCCGTTGCCCAGGTCCTGCATCTCGAGCTTGGCCCCATGATCGATGCAGAACGGTTCGGGCCACGCCGCCGGGTTCGACGCCTTGCCTTCCATCAGCGCGGCGAAGTCGAGCTTGCGCGCGAGATCAGGTTCCGGAACCGCGGCAAGTAGCGCTTTGGTGTAGGGATGCACGGGCTTGGCGAACAATGCGGCGCTGGGCGCCAGTTCCACCAGGCGCCCGGCACACATCACCGCGATGCGATCGGCAAGATAGTGCACGACAGCGAGATTGTGCGACACGAAGACATAGGTCAGGTGCAGCGCGCCGCGCAGGTCGCTCAGCAGGTTGAGGACCTGCGCCTGCACCGACACGTCGAGCGCAGACACCGGCTCGTCGCAGATCAGCAATTCGGGACTCAACGCCAGGGCGCGCGCAATCCCCAGGCGCTGCCGCTGCCCCCCGGAAAAGCTGTGCGGGTAACGACGCAGGTGACGCACGTCGAGGCCCACCAGCATCATCAGTTCCTTCACCCGCTCAAAGCGCTCGTCGGAATCGCCGATGCCGTGGATTACCAGGGGTTCGCTGAGGATCTCGTAGGCTGTCATTCGCGGATTGAGAGAGCCGACCGGGTCCTGGAACACGAACTGCACCTTGCGGCGGTACGCGAACAGTTCCGGCCCTTCGAGCTTGAGCACCTCGCGCCTGATGCCATTGTCGTTGAAGATGATCTCGCCGCTGTCGGGCGTGACCGAGCGCATGATCATCTTGGATGTCGTCGTCTTGCCGCAACCGGATTCGCCCACCAGCCCCAGGCACTCACCGCGCCGAACCGTAAAGCTGACATCGTCAACGGCAAGCACATTCTTTTCCACCTTGCTCCCAAACCACGAGGTCTTGCGCGTACCGAACCCCTTGCTGAGCTTGCGCACTTCCAGCAGCGGCGCATCCTCGGTGCCTGGATTGCGCGTCTCCGCCGCCGTACCAGGTTGCGCCTGGACGGCGCGGGCCATCAACCGCCCCCCCACATCGACCTTTACCTCGCGCAGGGGCGTCAGGCGCTCGCCGGGTGCCATGCCGATGCGCGGCACGGCGCGCATCAAGGCCTTCAGGTACGGATGCTGCGGGTCGCGAAAAATGGCCTGACTGGTGCCCGACTCGACCACCTTGCCGCGGTACATCACGACCACTTCATCGGCCATGTTGGCGACAACGCCCAGGTCGTGCGTGATCATCAGCATGGCCATGCGGAATTCGCGCTGCAGCTGCATGATGAGTTGCAGGATCTGCGCCTGGATGGTCACGTCGAGCGCCGTGGTCGGCTCGTCCGCGATCAACAGCGCCGGCCGGCACACCAAGGCCATGGCAATCATGGCGCGCTGGCGCAGGCCTCCCGACAGTTCGAACGGATACGTATTGACCGCCCGCGCCGGATTGGGGAATCCGACCAGGCGCAGCATTTCCTCGGTGGCTTCCAGTCGTTGCGACTTGCCCATGTCGCGATGCAGGGCCAGGGATTCGCCGATCTGGTTGCCGATGGTATGCAACGGCGACAACGCCGTCATCGGCTCCTGGAAGATGATGGAGATGCGACCGCCGCGCAAGGCGCGCATGCGCCCCCCGTCGGTATCGAGGCGCGAGATATCGACATCGGCCCCCGGCTTGTTGGGATCAGCAAAGATGATTTCGCCGCTCTCGATGCGTGCGATGCGCGGCAGGATGCCCATGATGGTCTGGGCAACGATGGACTTGCCGGAACCCGACTCGCCCACCAGTGCCACCGTGCGGCCTTCAGGCACGCGAAAGGACACGCCATCGACGGCCTTGACGATGCCGGCGTCAACCTTCAGGTAGACCTTGAGATCCCTAACCGTCAGTACGTTGGGCATGTGCCGAACTCTCGTCGTCGCTCATCGGGCATCGGGCATCGGTCACGTAATCGTGGGACCAGCCTGAGCGCAATCCGTTCGGCAGTCACGCACGAACAGCTCCCTGGACGCCGTTCTATGCCCACTCCCCCCTCGGGAAATCGTGACCGGTAACAAACGCCTCGTCGCAGTATAAGTGAAAGTACGTTGCCAAAGTTTGACTCACGACAACCGAATTTCCTCACCGGGCAGCCGATTCAGGGGAGCGCAAACAGCTCTGCCGGATGCCGCCAGTGAACTGCAGGAGAGCCCCCCGTCCGCTCGAACAGCCGGGCCAGGAACGCCCATGCAGCCTCGTCATGCACCAGGTGATGGCTCAACCATCCGATCGGCTCGGCGCCATCGACTCGACGACCCGATGCATCGCGCCCATCACGCCGTGCAGCCATGTGGCGCACCGCCCGCCCCAGCACCGCTGCTTCGCCGGCAAAACCGCGGCTGCCGCGCCAATCAATCAAATCGACATGGGTATTGATTTCCACAAGCCCCGCCCCGGCACTGGAGACCTTGCACGCGCCAAAGCGGCTCAGGCCTGCATAGCCAGCGCCAGGCAGGCTGATGACGAGTCGATCGCCCAGGCGGTTCCATGGCGGGACGAGCACCGGCAGCGCGCGGCCACCGGTGACGGCCATCAAGCTGCTGCGCGCCTTGGCCAGCCGCGCCAGAGCATCGACTTGCACATCGGTTTCCGGGAACTCGCACTTCTTGTCGCCCGCCGCGGCGCGATTGGCGTGATCGCAGCCATGCTGCAGCACCGCCACGGTCGCGGGCAGATTGTCGAACAAGCCCGCCTGAGCCCCTTCTGGAATGACGGCAAGACCGAGTGGAACAGCGGCTCGCTCAGCAAGTGCCAGCAGGCGGCTTAAGGCCGGATGTTCCCGGCAGGCATCATCGTCGCGCCACCAGAAATCCACGCTGCGCCCGGCCTCGCCCCAGCGCGCCAACTCGTCATCGAATGCCTGCCAGGCCGCGCTCATGCCCACCTCACCATGGCCTCATTTTCCCGCTCCGCGCGTCCAGTCCACCAACAGCTGCGCGCTCTTGCGAGCGCCATCGAGGTCGATGGAACTGCCTGACGGGCGCGCCAGACGACTCGCCCGATCGGCCGCTGCCGCCAGCGACTCCGGCGTCAGGTCGGCTTCATGCACCAGCTCCAGCAGGCCACGTTGCTGCAGCAATTCCGCGCGCAAGGTCTGCTCCGTCTCCGAGCCGGCGGCGAACGGCACCACCACCGAGCGCGCACGGGCATGCAGCGTTTCCATCATGGTGTTGTAGCCGCCCTGGCTGATCGACAGCACGCAATTGGCCAGCAGCTGCGTGAAATCGGGGCGCGAGCGCTCCACGATGACGTGCCCCCCGCCGAGCTCGCCCGCCATCCCCTGCAAGCGCGCGAAATCCGCCGGCTCGACATTCACGCCGGTGAGCAAGCGCCAGGTGCGCGTGACCAGTGTTGAGAGCGGCCGCGCGCGCATCGCCACCTCCATCAGGTTCGCACCGACGGCGCCACCACCGGCCGACACGACGACCTCATCGCGTCCGGCATCCGTTGCCTGCGGCGCACTGGCACCCGGCTGCGCGGCATCCACCACATAGCCGGTGTAATGCAGGCGCGCACCCAGCTTCGCTGCAGGGCCGAATGTGCGCCCGAAGGCAATCAGCGCGGGGTCCCCGTGCACGAGCAGGTGGTCAAAATAGCGGTCGAACAGGTCAAGTTGCGCTTCCTGCCGCTCGGGGTCCCTGCCGCCGCCCAGCACGTCGCGCACCGAGCACACGACGACCGCCGGTCGCATGCCGGCGCAGGCTGCCTCCAGCAGCGGAAGCAACTCAAAACGCATCTGCCGGCGCCCGAAGGGATAGAGTTCAACGACCAGCGCGTGCGCATCGGCTCCCCGCCAGGCGTCGAGGAGGCACTCGCGGCGGCGCGCCTTCCAGGCGTCATCAATCGGGCGACCCGCAGTGTCGAT
Organism: Betaproteobacteria bacterium; assembly: GCA_947476535.1. Lineage (GTDB taxonomy): Bacteria > Pseudomonadota > Gammaproteobacteria > Burkholderiales > SG8-39 > CAIYPG01. The sequence continues at coordinate 4,079 of CANJRC010000092.1, read as the reverse complement.
CAGAACCTTGAAACGGGTGTCCGCTGCTGTCGCCGGCGGCAGTTGGATCACGCGCGCGGCATTGATGACCAGCCCAGGCACGGGCAATCCGCCGCTCGCGAGCGTGACCTCCAGGCCAGCCCGCGTCATGGCGTCGGCGAGGGTCGCGGCTCGCTTCAAGTGGCCGATGCCGAGCAGGTGCTGCACATAGAGGAAGACCCGCTTGCTCATGCTGGTTGCGCCACAAGCCCGAATTTTTCCGCCAGCCGCGCGATGTTGCGGTCCAGCCCGAATCGCTCCTCCATGCGAGCCTTCCCGGCCTCGCCCAGCGCGTCGCGACGCGCCGGCTCGGCAATCAGCCGGGCCAGCGCGTCAGCTAATGGCTGCGGCGCCTCGGGCTCGATCAGGATCCCGGTGACATCATGCTCGATCAGCTCCGGGATCGCCGACACCCGGGTAGATATGCAGGGAAGGCCCTGGCACTGCGCCTCCATCAGCACATTGGGCAGGCCGTCGCGATCACCGTCGTGAGCCACACGGCTCGCCAGCACGAAAAGATCGGCGGCGCGATATTCCTTGAGCAGCTCGGGTTGCACCAGGGAACCGCGCCATTCGATGCGCCCGACGATGCCCAGCGCGTGTGCGCGCCGGGCCATTTCCTCGCGCTGGGGTCCGCCACCCACATGCACCATCCGCCAATTCAACTGCGCTGGCAGTCTTGCCAGCGCGTCGAGCAGCACGTCGGTACCCTTCTTCTCCACCAGTCGCCCGACCGAGAGAATGCGCACGGGATCATTGGCCGCACTGCCATCGCGCGCGCCCCGCGCAGGCGCACCGGGCGGCACGGAAAATTGCGCAAGATCGAGCCCGTGATAGACGAGTTCCACCCGGCCGGGGGGCGCCAGCTCGGCCAGGTGGTCGCGATTGGACGCGGTACAGGTCACCAGCCATTCGCATGCAGCGAGTTTTTCACGCAGCTCCCAATCCGGCGTGGTCCAGATGTCCTTGGCATGCGCCGACCCGGACCACGGCAGGCCGCGCAGCGTGGCGGCATAGCGCGCCACCGAAGCGGGCGTGTGCAGGAAATGCACGTGAATCCATCCGACATCCACCGGCAATTCGTCCGCCAGCACAAGCGCCTGGCCGAAGCGCCGGCCGCGATTGAGGACGTTCGCCAGCGGCTCCCGCCGAAGGTCTGCAAGCCATGTGCTGCGCATCGCGCGATATGCAGGCATGCGTCGCTGGCGCCACCAGGCGCGCAGCACGCGCAGCGGTTCCTGGTACAGGTATTCTGGCAGGTACAGCAAGGGCGCGCGTATCCTGTCGTGCACCGGATGCCGACGGCTCTCAGTGGGATGGCGCAAGGAGGCAATCAGGATGTCGAGACCGCGCGCTTCCAGCGCCGCAATTTCCTGCGCTATGAAGGTTTCGGAGAGGCGCGGATAGCCCTTGAGCACGAAGGCGACGCGACGAGATGGAATTGTTGGCTTGGCCAATGCGTTTTCTCAGGGCTGATTTCAAAATTGAGGGGAGTATCCCCCTCAAACTACCCTACATCGACCACGGTGCCCCGGACATCAATGGCAGACTTTAACCCAGGCGCGTGATGACCTCGGCGCCGCTTTCCTCCCCCGACTCCACCCACGGCGCCACCCGGCGCGCCACATTGGTGAGGCCTTCGAGCAAGCCGGGCACCACCACTTCCGAAGGGCGATTCTGGCGCGGCAACGCGCGCAAGGCCGCGGCCATCACCGCCGGGTCGTAGCGCCCGTCGTCGGCCAGCATGCTCACCAGCCCGAGCTTGGCAGCGCTCGACGCGCGGATGAACTGCTCCAGGCGCGGCGTGGTGCGCGGGACAATCAATGCGCGCTTGTCCAGCGACAACACCTCGCAGAAGGTGTTGTAGCCGCCCATGGCCACCACACCGGCGGCGCCGGCCACCAGCGTCTCAAGGTGGTTATGGAAAGTGATGACATCGACGCGTTTCAGTTTGGAGGCGCGATCCATGAACTCGGCCTGGCGCTCCGGCTGCATGAACGGTCCCAGCACCAGCAGCGCCGGGTAGGGCAGCAGCGGATCTGTCTCGTAGGCGCGCAACACCCACTCGATGAGGTTCTCGCCGTCGCCACCACCGCCGGTGGTGACCAGGATGTAGGGACGGTTGGTAATCTCCGGCAGCCGCTGCGGCGCACCGCTGGTCGAGACCTTGCGCGGCAGGTACCCGGTGTAACTCACCTTCTGGCGCACCGACAGGGGCAGCGCAATGCCTTCGAGCGGATCGCAGATCTGCGGCAGCCCATAGATCCAAATCTCGTCGTAGAGATCGCGCAGCGCCGGCAACACGTTCTTCCTGCGCCACTCCGGTTCGAGCAGTCGCGGGTCGTCCAGCACGTCGCGAAGGCCCAGCACCAGGCGGGTGCCCTGGCGCTTGAGCACCTCCAGCGTCTCCTGCACTTCACCGCGCAGGCCGAGCGGCTCCTTGTCAACGATGAAGATGTCGGGGTCGAACATCTCGGCGGTGTGGCGGATGATCGAAGCGCGCATCTTCAACATCTGCTCGATGTCGATGTGCAGGTTGAGCGAGGTGTACTCGCCATTGCGCAGCTTAACCACCCCCGGCACGCGCACGAAATCCACGCGGGAACGGAAATCGAAGCTGCCGATGATGGGGGAGCCGGACAGAATCAGCACCGACAAGTGCTTGAACCGTTCCACCAATGAGTGTGCAATCGCCCGGCAACGGCTCAGGTGGCCAAGACCGAACGTGTCATGGCTGTAAATGAGGATGCGGGCATCTTTGCGTCCAGACTTCATCTGCGACTCTCCCTTGCGGCGTCTGCATAAGCCTGTCTTTCCCGCATTGTTGTTTTTGCGCAAGGGCGGGTGGGGAGAGGATTATCGTCTGGGGAGGGGGGGCGCGCAAGGGGATGAATGGAGGGGTTTGGCCTTGTTCTGACCGTTGTGAAAGCGGTCTCAACCTGCGGTCATTCGCAATAGCCCATCGCAATTGACGGATGTCATTTCGCCTGACGGCGAGTTACTCTCTTTCGCTTGTGCAAAAGAGAGTAACCAGAGAAAAGCACACCCCCGAAGCATCGGTCGCCTGCGGCCACTGCCCTGCGCTGCAAAAGGGGGGCCGGAAAAACCCTCACAGAATAGGCATCTCTGTCAGTTTTTATTGTGTTTATATCCTAGTGACAAGGCCTTATTGACAATTAAGGCAGTATTTATCCACCATGGATGGGGCGGGGTTGGCCCCCGTTGGGGACGCCGAGAAGCGCAGCCGGCGCTGACGAGCAGCGCAGGGCAGTTTCGGCGCTTCTCGCCGAAAGGTGAAACCTACCACCATCTGGGAAAGCAAGAAAAATCACCCTCCGAATGGCGTAAAATTCCTCCATGAGCGCCATCATCAAATCCACTCCCGCTTCGTCCAGCGAAGTCGGTGACGTCAAGCACTACATGCTCGGCCTGGGCAGACAAGCCCGCGCCGCAGCGCGCGAGCTTGCTCGCGCAAGTACCGACGCAAAGAATGCCGCGCTAGCCGCCATGGCCGCGGCCATCCGCCGCGATGCCTCCAAACTCATCGCCGCCAACGCCAAGGACATCGAATCGGCGCGCGCGGCCGGAAAGGACGCCGCCTTCGTCGACCGGCTCACGCTGTCGGTCAAATCCGTGGAGTCCATGGCCGTGGGCCTCGAGCAGGTCGCCTCGCTGCTCGACCCGATCGGGGAGGTCACGGAAGTGCGCGAGCAACCTTCCGGTATCAAGGTGGGCCGCATGCGCGTGCCGCTGGGGGTAGTCGGGATCATTTACGAGTCGCGGCCCAATGTGACGGCGGACGCTGCGGCGCTTTGTCTAAAGTCCGGCAATGCCTGCATCCTGCGCGGCGGCTCGGAATCCGTTCATTCCAATATCGCGATCGCCGCCTGCGTGACCGAAGGCCTGCGAGCGGCCGGCCTCCCGGAAGCCGCGGTGCAGGTGGTGGCCACGCCAGACCGTGCCGCCGTGGGCGAGCTGCTGACCATGACCGAGTACGTGGACATCGTGGTGCCGCGCGGCGGCAAGAGCCTGATCGAGCGCATCATGGCCGAATCGCGCAT
>CANJRC010000091.1 GCA_947476535.1 Betaproteobacteria bacterium | reverse complement strand
GCATAGCTGAGCACCACGCCGATCAGGACCGGCCCGAGGATGATGGCTGCATGCAGCAGCACCCCCGTGACGGGCAGCGCGGAGAGCTTGCAGGCGATGAGCGCGCACAGCATGAACACGCCGGCGTGCGCGATGTTGAGGCAGCGCATGACGCCGAACATCAGCGAATAGCCGGCGCTGAACATGGCATACACCAGGCCGACGCACAGTCCGGTGATGAGCCATTGCAGGATGAGGGTCATGTCGATACCTTCAGAAACTCAGATAGGCCGCGACGATGTCGTCGCGCGCCGACAGCTCGGCCGGTGTGCCCGAGAGGAGGATGCGGCCCTCGCTCATCACGTAGATGCGGTCGCAGATCTCCATGGCGGCAGCGGCGTTCTGCTCGACGATGAGCATGGTGACCCCGGTCTCGGTGCCGATGCGATAGAGCAGCGCGAACAGCTCCTTCATCGCGGCAGGCGCCAGGCCCGCGCTGGGCTCATCGAGCAGGATGATGGAGCAGCCGGCCACCAGCACCTGCGCGAGGCCAAGGAAGGCGCGCTCCCCGCCCGACAAGGAACTTGCCATGGCGCCTTTTCTCTCCGCCAGGCGAGGAAACATCCGGTAGGCCTCGTCCGGGTTGATCTGCGTGCGCGCGCCCTTGCTGCGCAGGTCCGAGGCCAGCTGCAGGTGCTCGTCGATGGTCAGCGAGTTGAACACCGGGTGGCCTTGCGGGGTCATGCGCAATCCGCTCATGGCCACCGCATGGGCTTCGCGCGGTAGCGCCCTGTCATTGAGGCTGATGGCGCCCGACCAGGGCGTCTCGATGCCTGCGATGAGCTTGAGCACCGTCGACTTGCCCGCGCCGTTGCCGCCGATGATGGCCACGCGCTCGCCTTCGGCCACCGCGAGCGAAATGCCGCTCACGGTGGGTGCCGCGCCGTAGCCGAATTCGATGTCAGTGACGCTGAGCAAGGCCCGCTTCCTTTGTGTGGCCGGCGCGCTTGCCCGATCCATCGGTAGCCTTGATGCCCACCGCGCCGCCGAGATACGCCTCGATCACTCGCGCATCGCGCATCACCTCGGTGGGCGTTCCCTGCGCGATGATCTCGCCGTGATGCAGCACGATCACGCGGTGCGCCACTTCACCGACGAATTTCAGGTTGTGCTCGACCAGCAACACGCCGACCCCGCGCCCGGCCGCCGACTTCACCACCGGCACGATGTCCTTGATCACGCCCGAATGCAGGCCGGACGTGGGTTCATCGAGCAACAGGATCTTCGGCTCGCCCACCAGCGCGCGCGCCAGTTCCACGCGGCGGCCCTGCCCATGCGACAAGGCCGAGCCCGCGTCGCCATTCTTCTCCTCGAGATGCACCGATTCCAGGGCCGCCAGGGCGCGCGCCGCAGTCTGCCTGCGGTAGCGCTGGTGCGAGGGGAAATGCAGCAGGGAGGCAATGAATCCGGGGTGGCTCTTGCCGCTCGCGCCCAATTGCACATTGGCGCCCACCGTGAGGTCGGGAAACAGGCGCACCAGCTGGAACGAGCGTGCGATGCCCTTGCGGGCGCGGCGCCAGGCCGGAAGCCCGGTGACATCCTCGCCATCGACGATGACTTCGCCGCCGCGCATGGCCACCAGCCCGCTCACGGCGTTCAAGAGCGTGGTCTTGCCTGCGCCGTTAGGGCCCACCAGCGCGACCACCTCGCCCGCCGCCACGGACAAGGACACATCGGCGACCGAGCGCAGGCCACCGTAGGCACACTCAATATGGCGTAGCTCGAGAACCTTGCGCGCTGCCACCGACTCCCCGGAGGGGCCGGCGGCCGACTGCCCTACTTCCACTCCTGCCAACGCAGGTTCTCATCGAGGATGAGCGTGAAGCCGTCGTATTGCAGGATGCGATTGACGAAGGACGCGGTGCCGCTCGAACCCATCACGCTGGGCTGCGAACCCAGATTGCCCAGCGCCACGCGCAGGTTGTCCGCCGTCGCGGCCTGGCCCGCGTCGAGCATGCGCGCCATGGCTTCGCCGGTCAGGCGCATCGCCTGGTAACCGAGGGCCGCCGGACCCGTGGCCGGGATGTTGTACTTGCCCTGGAACGCAGTGAGGAAGGCCTTCAGCGGCGCGCTGCTGCCGCCCGGGAAGAATGCCGAATTGGCCACATGCCCGATGACTTCCTTGCCGCCGGCAGAGGTAAACGAATTGCTCATGTCGCCGACATGGCCCATGGTCTTCGGCTTGTAGCCGAGCGAGTGCGCCTGCTTGATGACTGCGGCGTTCTGCGCCGAATTGAAGTTGGGCAGCAGCAGGTCGGCGCCGGCGTTCATGGCCTTCCTCAGTTGCGCGGTGAAATCCGAATCCAGCGCCTTCATCGGCTCATCGACCACCAGCGCGATGTTGTTGGCCTTGAGCGCCTCGATGAAATCGTCGCGAAAGCCCACTGTGGTCGGGTTGTCCTGCGCCCACAGCAGCGCCGCCTTGGTCGGCTTGTTCTTCTTCACCGCCAGCGCCACCGCAGCCTTGTTGAAGGCGCCCGTGGGCTGGCTTACCTGGAACACCATGTCGCCCACGTCGGTGAGGCCGGGCGTGAATGCATTGACGATCACGAACGGCACCTTGGAACGCTGAGCCATGGGCAGTGCGGCGCGCACGGCATTGCTCACCGTGCCGCCGACGATGCCGATCACGCCCTCAGATGCCAGGCGCTGCACGGCGGTGACGGCGCGGTTGGAGTCCGAAGCGTCATCGGCTTCCACTAGGTTCACCTTGGTGGTCTTGAAGCGCCCGGCGCGATTCATCTCTTCGAGCGCGAGTTCGATGCCACGCTTGCTGTCGCGGCCCGACTCGGCGTTGTTGCCGGTCAGTGAGAGCGCGATGCCAAGCTTGACTTCCGCGGGGCGCGCGGACTGCGCGAATCCGGCGGTCGAAAGCCCCAGAGCCAACGCCCCCGCGGCTAGCGTCAATACCGCCAGCTGTCGGCGCGAATGGTTTGCAATGGTTGTCATGTCCTCACTCCTTCTTCATTTTCGAGTTGAATTCCTGTCCAGCCGCACATCGAATGCGCAGCCCATGGGCAATCGGCACTTCGCCAGCGGGGCCTTCGCCAACCTGTAATTATGGCTCAATCGCGCCGAATTACGATGGGCATCGACCCAGCGCACGCGTCATCATCCGGCGGCACCAAAAATTGTCCTAGGCAACGCCGCCGCGCTCGCATTCAGCATGCGTTCCCACAGCTCGCGCCCATCGGTGACACTTCCTCCCATTGTCACGCCACCGGCCTGCAGGCAGGCGGCGAATTTCTGCTTCAGCGCTGCGTCGTCCCAGCGTACTGCAAGCTCGTGCTCGATCGGCCAGGCCTGCCCCGCGGCACCGTGCACCACCAGCGCGCCCACGGGCTGCCCGGGCCGGTCCGGTCGGTCCTCGTGCACGCGCACCTTCGCGGCCAGCGCCAGCACCCGCGCATCGGCGAGTGCCGCTTCGTTCAGCACGGAAAGATCCGCGCGCCGCTTGGCCAGCGCGAAGGCCGTGAGCCATGGCACGCTGTACTTGGCGTCCGACAGGGTCTGGGGCCGGATGCGCGCCTCGAGCGGCCGGCACAGCGTTGCCGCCGACGCGTTGACATGGATGTCCACTGCGGTGATCTCGGCATCGCCGATGCGCGCCGCGAGTTCCAGCGCCGCGCCGACGAAAGGGTGCGACAAGCGGCAGCAGGGCCAGGGCTTGAGATCGGTGCCGAGCCACGGCCAATCGAGGTCCAGCATGCGGGTCGCGGCCTCTTCCGACAGGGCACGATCGAGATAAACGCGATAAAAGGACGCGCGTCCATCCAGCGACGAGGCCGGGGCTGTCATGCCCGCCTGCGCCAGCAGTGCCGCCTGCACGCCGCCGGCCGCGGCAAACCCCGGATAGATGGCGCGCACGTTGGAGCCCGTGCCCATCGCCGTTTCCTTGCCTCCGGCCGCCTGCATGTAGGCAAGGCCCAGCGCCGACACCAGCGCGTCCTCGTCGAGTTCGAGCACGATGCCCGCGGCTACCGCCGCGCCGAGATAGCCGATCAACTGCGTCAGCAGCCACTTGGATGCGGAACCCGTGGCATCCGCCTCCACCGAGATGCCGAGCCGGCACATGGTGTCGTTGCCCAGCGCCACCGCATGCAGCAGGCGCGCAGCGCCTGCCGGGTGCACGTCCGCCGCAGCAAGCGCTGCAGGCAGCGTGACCGCGCTCACGTGCAGGCGCGCGAGGTCGTGCACGTCGTCAAAATCCAGCGCGTGGGCCGCCGCCGAATTGACGAAGGCCGCCTGCACCGGCGGCAGCATGGCCGCCGAGCCGATGACGCGGGCGCGACCGCTGGCGCCGCCGGCCAGCGCCGCGCGCAGCGCTGCGGCCACCTCGGCCGAGGTGCGCATGGCGGCGAGCGAAATGGCCAACGTGTCGGCGATGTGGCGGCGCGCCTTGGCTTCCACGTCGGCCGGCAGCGCCTGTCGCGTCGCCGCGGAGATGCGTGCCGCCAGCCTTTGCGCGAGTAGCAAGTCGTGCCTCTTTTCTACCTGGGTGATCGATGAGCGAATGCGCTACGCGAGCAGGGGCTCGGTTGGCGCCTCGAGCAGCTTTTTCGCTGGCTTGAACCGCGGCTCCGGCAACCCCGGCACGTCGACGCGCATCGAAAACAATGAGCCTGCCTGGGTTTCCGCAGCCAGCTGCTCCGGGGACAACGGCCTGATGCCCGAGGTGACGTACAGCGTTTTCAGGTCGTCACCCCCGAAGGCCACCATAGTCGGGCATTTGGTGGGCATGGCGATCTCGCGCTCCACGCTGCCGTCAGGCCGGTGGCGAATGATGCTGCCGCGATGCACGCGCGTGCCCCAATAGTGCCCTTCGGCATCCACCGCTGCGCCATCGGCGAGACCACCTTCCTCGCCGACATTCACGAACACCCTGCGATTGGCGAGGTTGCCCGTGGCCGGGTCGTGGTCGAACTGCCACACCACGTAGCTGCGCGTGTCGGCGTAATAGAGGATGCGATTGTCCGGCGAGAAGGCGATGCCGTTGGAGGAGATGGTGCCCTCGGCCATGCGCCGGCAGCTGCCATCGGCGCCAAAACGGTAGAGCGCACCGATGGGCTGCTTCTTGCCCAGATCCGTCGACCCGGTCCAGAAGGCCTGGCCGCTGCGATCGCAGCGGCCATCGTTGAGATAGACGCCCGCTTCGGCGAGCGGCGGGCGCGACACCCAGGCGCGCGTGCCTCGGTCGGGCCAGAAGAGCGCAAAACCGCTGTGGAAGGATCCGGCCATGCAGCCCACTTCGCCGTCGCGCTCGCCGCTTGATTCACAGAAGGCGAAACTCGCCAGCCGCTCCTTGAGATGCCACTCCCGGTCCTGACCCGTTGCGGCGTCATAGCGATGCAGCTTCTGTGAGTAGATGTCGGTCCAGTACAGCGCGCGTTCTTCCGCTTTCCACACCGGGCTCTCGCCGTTCTGCGCCTTCGCATCGTGCAACCTTGTAATCGTGCCCAAGCCATGCCTCCGTTCGCCTCGTCAGCGCCAATGCTATCCGATTTGCATTGGACTGACGGTCCGACACGGATGCGCAAGGACCGCCTGCCGCCCATTTGCGGTAATGTGCGCACCATGACGCCTTTCTCCCGTTTTCGGCTCCCCAAGGTTTCTCTTCGCGATGCCCTGGCCATCGGCCTGCCGGCGCTGGCGGTCGTGCTCATTGCATTCTGGGTTGCCTACCAGTTCGTCAAGCCCGCGCCACCGGACAGCTTCGTGATGTCCACCGGCAGCGAGGAGGGCGCTTATCAAAGCTTCGCCAAGCGCTACCAGGAGATTCTGGCGCGAAACGACATCACCCTGGAATTGCGCCCATCGGCCGGCGCGGTCGAGAACCTGCAACGCTTGGCCGACGAGGATTCCGATGTCGATATCGCGCTGGTACAGGCGGGCTCGGGCGACCAGAACGACTACCCGGGACTGATCACGCTGGGCAGCGTGTACTACGAGCCGGTGTGGATCTTCTATCGCGGCGCGCCGCTGGGTGACCGGCTGCGCGCGCTGCGCGGCAAGCGCATTGCCGTGGGCGCCATCGGCAGCGGCACGCGCAAGCTCGCGACGCAACTGCTGCTGGTCAACGAGGCCTGGTCAGCGCCAACGACGATCGTGCCGCTCGGCGGCGATGCCGCAGCAAGCGCCCTGAAAAATGGCAGCATCGATGCCGCCTTCATCATCGGCCCGCCCGAGCTGCCCATGATCCGCGACCTCCTGCAGCATGAACACATCCGGTTGATGAGTTTCGATCGCGCCCCGGCCTACACCAAGGCCTTCCCGTTCCTGTCGAAAGTCACGCTGCCCGAGGGCGCTATCAACCTGATGCGCAACATCCCGCCGCGCGACGTGACGCTGCTCGCGCCCACCGCCAACATCATGGCCAAGGAAGACCTGCACCCGGCACTGATCGACCTCACGATGCAGGCACTGGCCGAGGTGCACGGGGGCAGCGGCATCCTCCAGAAGGCGGGGGAATTTCCCGCAGCGCGCGACGAGGAGTTTCCGCTTTCCGATGAATCCCGGCGTTTCTACAAGTCAGGCCCGCCCTTCCTGCAGCGCTACCTGCCCTTCTGGGCCGCGACGCTGGTGGACCGCATCGTGGTGCTGCTGGTGCCCATCCTCGCCGTGCTGATCCCGGTGCTGCGCTTCGCACCGACCTTTTACAACTGGCGCCTGCGCTCGCGCATCTATCGCTGGTACGGCGAGCTGAAGTTCCTCGAGCTCGAATTGCGCGAGCAGTACGACCCGGCGAAGGCGGGCGACTACCTGAAACGGCTGGACAACCTGGAGGAGCGCGCGCATACGCGGCCGCTCCCAGCTGCTTTCACCGCCGAGGTGTACACGCTGCGCGGCCACATCGACATGGTGCGCAGTTTGCTCAAGCGCCGCTCGGAGGACGCGAGCGCCGGTCCCGCCTGAGCCGCGTCCCCGATCACGCCTCGCCTCGCTATCGGCCGCGACTCCAAGCGACCAATATGATCATATTGACAATGATATCCCTGTCAATCGGATATGAAACGCATGAATATGATCACGAACCACCGAATCAGGGCAGCACCTTCACGTCCTTCACCATGTCCAGCGTGTAGGCCTTCTTGTAGTCCACCTTGGCATCCACCATCTTGGCGGCGAGCATGAAGTCCCAGGTCTTCTTCCAGCGGTCATCCGTCATGGTGAGAATGCCCTGCTTACCGGCCTCACCCCCGGTGACCAGCGCGTACTCCTTCATGCGCGCAATGCCGAAGGCGATCAGGTCATTCTCCATCTGCGGGTTGTCCTTCTTGATCAGCGCATTGCCGGGCGCCGGGTTGGCGAGGTAGCTCTTCCAGCCTTCGGCGCTGGCCTGCACGAATTTCTTCAGCGCATCGCCGCGCTTGGCGAGCGTGTTGCGCGTCACCACCACCGTCTCGGCGTAGGACGGGTAGCCGTTGTCGGCCAGCAGGAACACCACCGGATTCACACCGCCTTTCTCGATCGAGTAGGGCTCGGAAGTGGCGAAGCCCTGCTGCGATAGGCGCTTGTCGGCTAGAAAGGGCTGCACGCTGAAACCATAGGGGCGCTTCTGGGCGTCGGTAAAACCGAAGCTCGCGCGCAGCCACGGCCAGAAGGTGTTGTCGCTGGCCGCGCCGATGGCGATCGGCTTGCCCTTGAGATCGGCGAGCTTCGACACCCCGGGGTGGCTGATGATCACCGTCGGGTCCTTCTGGAAGGTGGCGGCGATCGCCACCACCGGCAGGCCCCGCTCCTGCACCTGGATCGCCTGGATGGCATAGCCCATGTAGAGATCGGACTTGCCGGCGAGCAGGAGCTGCAGGCCATTGACCTGCGGGCCGCCCATGGAGATCGACACGTCCAGGCCGTGCTTCTTGTAGATTCCCTCGGCGATGGCCTGGTAATAGCCGCCGTGTTCGGCCTCGGCGAACCAGTCGGTGCCGAACACCAGCTTGGTGAGCGGTTGCGCGGCAGCGCTGCCTGCGGCGAGCGCAGCGAATGCAAGGGACAAGGAACTCAGCAGCTTGAAGCACGGGGACGAACGCATGGTTTTTCCTTTCCGATGGGATGCAGGCCGCAATCTACCAAAGTTCCCTGTTCATCGGGGCGCAACCTTGGCGGCCGGTAGACGCCCTGCATTAAGGCTCAATCATCAACTCGCTCTCGTGCCAATCACCCAGGGCCAGGCGCGACAGCCACACCATGAGCACGAACAGCACCACCCCGGTCAGGGTGATCAGGAACAGCGCGGCAAAGAGGCGTGGCACATTGAGCTGGAATCCGGACACCAGGATCTGGTAGGCGAGTCCTGCGCCGGTGCCGCCGGTTCCAGCGACGAATTCCGCCACCACGGCACCGATCAACGACAGCCCCGAGGAGATGCGCAGTCCGCCGAAGAAATACGGCAGCGCACTGGGAATCCGCAGCCTTGCCAGTGTTTGCCAGCGCGTGGCCTTGTTCATGCGAAACAGGTCGACCAGCCCCGGGCTCACGCTGCGCAGGCCCAGGGTGGTGTTGGAGATGACCGGGAAGATCGCCACGATGGCCGCGCACAGCGTCAGCGCCACCCCGGCGTTATCCACCCAAATGATGATCAGAGGGGCAATGGCCACGATGGGCGTCACCTGCAGCAGCACCGCGTAGGGAAAGAGCGAGCGCTCGACCCAACGGCTTTGCACGAATACGAACGCCATGGCGGTCCCGCCCAATACGGCAATCACGAACGCCGCGAAGGTGACCTTCAGCGTCACCCACAGGGAACCCAGGAGGAGGACGCGATCATCGACCAGCGTCTGCGCCACCACCAAGGGCGAAGGCACGAGGTACACCGGCACCTCCAGCGCGGTGACCAACCACTGCCAGAGCGCGAGCACGAACACCCCGACCGCGGCCGGTGCGACGACCTTGCCGAGCCAGTCGCGCTTCAAGTCGACGCTCCAGGCTTGCCGGCCATCCCGACTACGCCCCCTGAAGGAGCACCTGCGTTCCCTTGTGGAGCACCTTCGGTGCTGGCCTCCAGCAGGCATTCGGACAGCAGCTTGGCGTAGGCGGCAAATTGCTGGGTGACGCGAAAGCCTTCGCTGCGAGGATGTGGCGCGTCGATCACGATCTCGCGGAACACCCGCCCCGGTCGCGCCGACATCACCACCACGCGCGTCGACAGGAACACCGCCTCGTAGATGCTGTGGGTCACGAACATGACGGTGAAACGCTTCCTCCACCACAGCGCGAGCAGATCGGCATCGAGCTTGTTGCGCGTGATCTCGTCCAGCGCACCGAAGGGCTCATCGAGCAGCAGCAGGTCGGGCTCGGTGACCAGCGCTCGGGCGATGGAGGTGCGCATCTGCATGCCCCCGGAGAGTTCGCGCGGGTAATGCCGGTCGAACTTCGCCAGGCCCACCAGCGCGAGTGATGCATCGACGCGCGCGTCGGCCTCCTCGCGCGGCACGCCAGCCAGGTCGAGCGGCAGGCGCACGTTGGCGCGCACCCGCGTCCAGGGCATCAGGGTGGCGTCCTGGAACACGAACACCAGCTTGCGGCCGGGCTCGCCAACCCCGGCCATGCCACCGCCCCACCAGCGCAGCGTGCCCGCCGAGGGCTGGGTGAGTCCGGCAATGGTGCGCAACAGCGTGCTCTTGCCGCAGCCCGAGGGCCCGAGGAGCGTCACGAATTCGCCCGGGCGCACCGCAAGGTCAACCGGCGCTAGCGCCTGGGTGCCGTTGGCGAAGCGTTTCTCGACGCCACGCACGTCCACCACGGCGGCGCCTTGCAGTGCATCAGTCGCAGGTTTGTCGGCAGCCATGTCAGGACCGATCGCTATATCAGTACAGATATCGAAAAGTGCTGAAGATCTCTAGCTACTGGGTATCTTCAGTATTAATAGTTAGACTTTTCTGCCCCAAGCCGGGCCATCTACGGGGCCGGCTTGGCACCCCATGACAGCACAACTAGGTCAGCGTCACCCGCGCGAACTTGCGCTTGCCTACCTGCAACACCACGGTGCTGCCCGCCGCCAGCGCCAGCGCCTTGTCCGCGAGCTTCTCGCCGTCGATGCGGATGCCGCCCTGCTCGATCATGCGCAGCGCCTCCGAGGTGCTGGCGTTGAGCCCGGCCGCCTTGAGCACCTGCGCGATCGGCATGGGCTTGCCCCCCGTGGCCACGCTGACCTCCGGCATGTCCTCGGGCATGGCCCCCTGGCGAAAGCGGGCGTCGAAGTCCGCCTCGGCGCGAGCGGCGGCCTCGGCACTGTGAAAACGCGCCACGATCTCCTTCGCGAACAGCACCTTGATGTCGCGCGGGTTGCGCCCGCCCTCGACGTCCCTCTTCCAACCGGCAATGGCATCCAGCGAAGCGAAGGACAGCAGCTCGATGTAACGCCACATCAGATCATCGGAGGCCGACATCAGCTTGCCGAACATGGCCTCGGGCGGCTCGTCGATGCCGACGTAGTTGCCCAGCGACTTGGACATCTTGTTGACGCCGTCCAGTCCCTCCAGCAGGGGCGTGGTGAGGATGCACTGCGGCGGCTGGCCGTAGTGCTTCTGCAACTCGCGCCCGACCAGGAGGTTGAATTTCTGGTCGGTGCCGCCCAGCTCGATGTCCGACTTCAGGGCCACCGAGTCGTAGCCCTGCATCAAGGGGTAGAGGAATTCATGGATGGCGATGGGCTGGTTGGCGCGATATCGCTTGCCGAAGTCGTCGCGCTCGAGCATGCGCGCCACGGTGTAGGTCGAGGCGATGCGGATCATGCCGGCGGCGCCAAGCTTGTCGCACCACTCGGAGTTGAAAACGATCTCGGTGCGCTCCGGATCGAGAATCTTGAACACCTGCTTTCGGTAAGTCGCGGCATTGGCCTCGACCTGCTCGCGCGAGAGCGGCGGCCGGGTGGTGTTCTTGCCCGTCGGATCACCGATCATGCCGGTGAAGTCCCCTATCAAAAACAATATCTTGTGACCAAGGTCCTGAAACTGTCGCAACTTGTTGATGACCACCGTATGGCCCAGGTGCAGGTCGGGGGCGGTGGGATCCATGCCCAGCTTCACCCGTAAAGGGCGCGACAGCTTGAGCTTTTCAACCAGTTCGGACTCGACCAGGAGCTCTTCCGTGCCGCGCTTGATAATCTTTAGCTGTTCTTCAATGGTCGGCATGGAAAAGAGCGCTCAAAATGTCGGTAAGTACGTCGAAAGCGGACCGAACTGCATCGAATTTGGCAACTTCGGGAAATCCTAGAGAATTTCCAGAACCGTAGGATCAGGATAGGCGCAGGCCCCTGTTTTTGCTAAACTTCGGGGCTTCTAGCGGCTCCGGTCTCCCCGGCCGATCCAGCCGCCGCAGCGCACCAGGAATCCATCGATGACACTGCAGCGGATTGTAACGCATTCCCTTTCTCACCTCGCCTCCCTACTGACCAGCGCGCACCCGCCGACGCCGCTGCGTAGCGCGTTCCGTACCACACTCGGCTTGGGCAGCGCCGCCATCGTCGCGTCGCTCTTCGTTGGCGTAGCCGCCTTCGGTACCGTTTCGGATTCACCCTTCCCGCCGGCCGCCCAGCCGATCGAGCAATTGCTGGCGCCCAAGCTCCAGATGCTGGAAGAGGACACGACAGCCACCTACGTGCATGAAGAGCGCTTCCATCGCGGCGACACGCTGTCGGTCCTGCTGGATCGCCTGGGTGTCGACGATGCCGAGGTCACCCGACTGCTTGCCGACCGCCATGTTATGCAGCCCCTGGCAGCCCTGCGCCCCGGGATGAGCCTGCAGGCCAAGACCGACCCGGACGGCAATGTGCGCGAGCTGATGTTCCTCGCGCCACGCGACCAGCTGGTTTCCATCCAGCGTGCCGGCAACCAACCGGCAGACGGGTTCAGGGTCGAGACTCGCGCAGCCGAACTCGTGCAGGAAACACAGATGAAATCGGGCGAGATTCGCTCCTCCCTGTTTGCCGCGACCGATGCGGCCGGCGTGCCGGATGGCGTGGCCATGCAGATGGCGGACATCTTTGGCGGCGATGTGGACTTCCATCGCGACCTGCGTCGCGGCGACCACTTCACCGTGGTCTACGAAATGATCACCCACCTGGGGCGCCCCTTGCGCTCGGGACGGGTGCTGGCCGCCGAATTCGTCAACCAGGGTCGTGCCTTTCGCGCCGTGTGGTTCCCGGATGCTGGCAGCGGCGCCATCAAGGGCGGCTACTACACCCCCGAGGGCAAGAACCTGCGCAAGGCCTTCCTGCGCTCGCCGCTGGAGTTCTCGCGGATCACTTCGGGCGTATCCATGCGCATGCATCCCATCCTGCAGCAGTGGCGCATGCACAAGGGCGTGGACTATGCCGCGCCGTCGGGCACCCGCGTCAAGTCCACCAGCGACGGCATCATCGACTTCGTCGGTCACGAAGGCGGCTACGGCAACATGGTGATCGTGCGCCACAGCGGCGGCTACTCGACGCGCTATGCCCACCTGTCGGGATTCGCCAGCGGCCTCCGCCGCGGCGCCCGCGTGTCGCAGGGCGATGTGGTGGGCTTTGTCGGCAAGACCGGCTGGGCCACGGGGCCGCACCTGCACTACGAATTCCGCATCAACGACCAGGTCCGCAACCCGCTCGCCATGGCCTTCCCGGCGGAACAGCCGATCGCGCCCGAGCGCCTGGCGGCGTTCCGCACCACGGCCGAAACATTGGCCGCACGCCTGGATCAGCTGCGCACCACCAATCTTGCCGTCCTCGAGTAGGCGCGCAACACCGATCGCGGAAAAGCCGCGCCGCGCCGTGTGGCGCGGCCCCTGCTGTACCCACCACCTTGCCACCTGACCTGCCGCATGTTGTGCACCCGTGCCTGAGCCAATAGACGCCCGCTCCCACCACTATATCGGCCTGATGTCGGGCACCAGCCTGGACGGGGTGGATGCCGCCCTGGTGGACCTGGAGTCCGCCCCCCAGCTAATCGACACGCGCTACACCGCCTTCCCCCCGGATCTGCGCGAGGAACTCCTCGCGCTGCATGCAGACGGCCAGGCCGAGCTGCATCGCGCCGCCCTCGTGTCCAATCGTCTGGGCATGCTCTACGCGGAATGCGTGCAGCGGCTCTTGTCGCAGACGAATGCCTCGCCCAGGGACATCGCCGCCATCGGGTGCCATGGGCAGACGGTGCGGCACCGCCCCGACGAGGGCTATACGCTGCAACTGAACAATGCCTCGCTGCTGGCCGAATACACCGGCATTACCGTGGTGTCCGATTTTCGCAGCCGCGACATCGCGGCCGGCGGCAATGGCGCGCCGCTGGTGCCCGCATTCCATGCGGCATGCTTTCGTGATGAGAGCAACCATCGCGCCATCGTCAACATCGGCGGCATAGCCAATGTCACCGCGCTCGCGTCGCGGAAGGGACCCCCTGCTGGCGATGACACCACGGGCTTCGACACCGGCCCCGGCAACATGCTGCTCGACGCGTGGGCGCAACAGCACCTGGGAGCAGATCGCGACGAGGGCGGCCGGTTTGCCGCATCCGGCGTGGTGATCGATGCGCTGCTGAAAGCCTTCCTGGCCGACCCCTACTTCGAGACGGCGCCGCCCAAGAGCACCGGGCGCGATCGCTTCAACGTCCAGTGGCTGCGAGAAAAAATCCTCGCGCAGGCCGCCGCGACATTGCGGCCGCAGGATGTGCAAGCGACGCTGGCGGAACTCACTGCGCAAAGCATTGCCGACGCGCTGCAGCGCTGGTGTCCGCGCACGCAGGAAGCCTACGTGTGTGGCGGCGGCGCGCACAACGAGGACCTGTGCCGGCGCTTATCGCGGCGCCTGTCGGCCGGACCGAAGCGCGTGGCCCTCGCCTCCACCGAGGCGCTGGGCATGCACCCGGACTGGGTGGAAGCCATGGCGTTCGCGTGGCTGGCACAGCAGACGATCGAGCGACGCCCGGCCAACCTGCCGAAAGTCACCGGCGCCCGCGGGCCGCGAATTCTCGGCGCCATTTATCCGGCGTAGAAGGACCGCGCCGATGGCCTGCCCGGCAACGGCGCCCACTGCCGCACGGACAGCAAATGAAAACGGGGGCCGAGGCCCCCGTTTTCATTTGCGACTACTTGAACGACAGCGTCTTCGTTGCCGGACAATCAAGCCGAGAACGACGAGCCGCAACCGCAGGTGCTGGTTGCGTTCGGATTCTTGATGACGAACTGCGCGCCCTCGAGACCGTCGGTGTAATCGATTTCGGCGCCGACCAGGTACTGATAGCTCATCGCATCGATCAGGAGCTGCACGCCATTTTTTTCCATCACGGTATCTTCTTCGGCCGTCTCTTCATCGAAGGTGAATCCGTATTGAAACCCCGAGCAACCGCCGCCGGTGACGAACACGCGCAGCTTGAGCTCGGTGTTGCCTTCCTCGTCGATCAATGACTTGACCTTGTTGGCCGCGTTGTCGGTGAACACCAACGGGGCCGGCATTTCTGCAACTGCATTCATGTGTCTCTCCTGGAGAATCCTCAGCGCGAATTATCCGGCCCCCTGTAGGCGGGGTCAACCCGTAGAGCAGTAGGGTTATGGTCGCGCGAGGGCGCGAATGCCCTGCTTTCGCCAAGGCCATTCCCTATTCGATATGGGGGCTGGCGTCGCCAGCGTAAGCCCCACGCACAGCCACGGCGCGCGGTGCGCGCAAACGCTCAGCCGGCAGACTTGCTGGCGGCGATCTTGAGCTCGACGGCTGCGGGCTTGGCCTCACTGGAACGATGCACCAGCCGGCCTTCGACGATGGCGCCCAGGTGCATTTCCAGCGTGTTGTAGTGCACATCGCCGATGACGCGCGAGCGCGACTGCAACTCGAGGAATTCCGTGGTGTGCACGGGGCCGGTAATGGCCCCATTCACCACCAGATGGGAGACGCGAATCTCTCCCTCGATGCGCGCGGCTTCGCTCACCACCAGCGTGGAAGGCTGGTCGGGCACCGCCGTGACATTACCGACGATCTCGCCATCGACACGCAATCCACCAGTAAAACTGATGTTGCCTTCGATCTTGGTGCCGACGCCGATCAGACTGTCAATGCGGCTCTGCGGCTTGTTGGGTTGCTTGCTGCGAAACATGCTTGTCCCCTTGTTCCCGCGCTGCCTGCGGACTACAACAGCCTGCAGACTACGGTGCTGAACAATCTGGTGCACTCGGAACCGAGCGCAAAATCCTGATGCCGATCGACGAAAGCTTGACGCTGTCCTAAGAGTCTGTCACAAAACGAGGGGATTCTCCCCTCGTGCACCCCTGACTTCAGGGGCCATAACGGTGAGTCTGTTATGGCTTCTAAGACAGCTTCACGCTCTGCGTAACCCTGGGCTCGCCGCTTCCGTTCTCGAACACCTTCACCTGCACTGCGCGAACCTTGGCCGACGCCGGCACACGAAAACTGCCCTCGACGCGCCGGAAAAACCGGAAATTGAGCTTGCGAATGCCGTTTTCCGAGGCGTCGCTACCGGTCGCAACGATGATATCACTGCGACCCTTGTCCTGCAGGTCGACCAGCACCTGGATCGAGCCCTGAAATTCCTTGTCCCGCCGTCCGCCCTGCATGACGAGCAGCCGGTAGCGGTACTCCCCCGACAGCGGTCCCGGCTCCACCTTGAGCCGGTGGATGGACAACGGCTCGTTGCCACGATTGTTCGGCATCAGGCCTTCGAAAAAAGCCAGGTCTTCCTTGAGCCGCGTGTTCTCGATTTCCAACTGCTTCACTTGCGCGCTCAACTGTGCCTGGGCGCTTTGCTCGATCTTGAGGCGCGCATCGGCGCCGTTGGATACGGCCCGCAGTTTTTCGGACTCAGCCTCGAGGCGCCCGACGGTGCTGCGCAGGTTCGATAGCTCCTCCTTGGTTTCGCTCTGGTCGAATCCGGCAAAACGCCGTCCGGCGTCGTACATCCATGCCGCCATGGCGAGCGACACCGCGGCCACCACCGAAATGCCCAGCCAACGCCAGTACCACGCCAGGTGCGTGCGCACCGTCATCCGCGGCGCCGAGATGCCGAAGCGGCGGCGGATATTCCTGATGACAGTGCGCATGTGCGCCCGCGCTATGGGACTACCGGCACATGGCCCAGCGCGGTTGCCTCGGGCAGGCCGAACATGATGTTCATGTTCTGCACGGCCTGACCGGCGGCGCCCTTGACCAGGTTGTCGATGACCGACAGCACCACCAGTGTGTCGGAGCCGGCGCTGCTCTCGCGCGGCCGATGCACGGCGATGCGGCACAAGTTGGCGGCGCGCACCGAGCGCGTGTCGGGCGTGCTGCCAGGAGGCATCACGTCGACGAAGGGCTCGTTGCGATAGCGAGCCTCGAAGAGCTTCTGGAAGTCCGCGCCCTTGTCGGCGCTGTTGATCCTTGCGTAGAGCGTGGCGTGGATGCCGCGAATCATCGGCGTGAGGTGCGGGATGAACACCAGCCCTACTTCGCCGCCTGCAGCGAGCGCCAACCCCTGGCGGATTTCCGGCCAGTGCCGGTGGCCCGCAACGCCGTAAGCGGAAAAATTATCCGACGCTTCGGCAAAGAGAAATTTCACCTCTTCCTTGCGCCCTGCCCCGCTGACGCCGGATTTAGCGTCCGCAATGAGATGGCCGCGGTCGACGAGGCCCGCCTCCAGGAGCGGCAGCAAACCCAGTTGCACCGCCGTCGGGTAACAACCCGGATTGGCCACCACGCGCGCGCCTCGAATCTGCTCGCGATTGACTTCCGGCAGCCCGTACACGGCCTCGGCGACCAGTTCCGGCGAGGCGTGCTTGGCCTTGTACCACTGCTCCCATTCGGCGATGTCCTTCAACCGGAAATCCGCCGACAGATCGATCAGGCGCACGCCGGCATCGACCAGCGAGCGCGCCTGCGACATCGCCACCGCATTGGGCGTGGCGAAGAACACGGCATCGCATTGTTCGAGCCCCGACTTCGCCGGGTCGCTGAAGGCGAGGGACACATGACCGCGCAGGCTGGGGAACATCTCCGCCACCGGCATGCCGGCTTCCTTGCGCGAGGTGATGGCGGCGAGCTCGACATTGGGGTGCACGGCAAGGATGCGCAGCAACTCCACGCCCGTGTACCCTGTGCCACCGACGATTCCGACCTTGATCCGCTTGGCACTCATGATGACCCACCATCCTAGAAGCGTATGGAACCATGATCATATTTCATCTATTTATACCTGTGGCGGTTGCCACAATAGACGAAACTGATATGAATAGAAACCAGGCTTCAGCGACTACCCAGGCATTGCGCACATCGAGCGTCCTACAGACAAAAAAGCCGCCTGAAGAAGGCGGCTTTTCCGGAGTTGCTCTCGATTAACGCTTGGAGAACTGCTTGCGTCGACGAGCCTTGTGGAGGCCGACCTTCTTGCGCTCGACTTCTCGCGCATCGCGCGTCACCAGTCCCGCCTTGC
>CANJRC010000090.1 GCA_947476535.1 Betaproteobacteria bacterium | reverse complement strand
TCCTTCATGACGTCGAGCAGCATGAAGCCCAGGGTCGGATAGACCAGGGCGAGATCGACGCCCCAGTCGTCCATGCGCTCGCGGAACACCGAGGGCACCATGCAGGCCGCGCGGTCCAGGGTGTTGGTTGGAAAGCCCCACCAGCCCTGGCGGCGCATGCGCGAGCGATCGCGGATCTTCGGATCGACGGTGTACCAGTTGTAGCCGACCGCTTTTTTCAGCGTGTCGTGGTAACGGTCGGCCATTTTCGGGCCGGCCACTTCGGCCAGGTAGTCCATGAACACCGGTTGCACCTCCAGCCAGTGGCCGTCGGCGTCGATGATGGGATGCTTGAGTTTGCTGCGGACTTTTGCGGATTTGGTTTCGGGCATGGTTCCGTGTTCCTTTGGGCGGGGGCGATTGATCGGTTCCGGGAAGCGAAGCAGCCCGTCGGGTTAGTCCGGCCGGATCCCGGCGACTTTGGCAGCATCCGCATAGGCGCGTGCCGAATCGTTCAAGCGCTTCGAGGAGAATTCCACTGTGCCCCCGACGATGTCGTAGTTCAGCTTGGCAAGCAGTTCCTTCACTTCGTTGGCCTGCAATGCCTGGTTGGTTGCCGCGTTGAGCCTGTCCACGACGGACTTGGGTGTGCCGCTCGGCACATTGAACGAGAACGTGATCCCGCCGACGACCTTGGCGTGGCCTAGCTCGGCCAGGGAGGGCGACGTCGGCAATGTGGGCCGGCGCTTGTTGCCGACCACAGCCAGGGGGATCAACTTGTCCTTGTACTGTGTGACGGTGCCCTCCAGCGTCAGTCCCAAGTGCACTTCGCCGGACACGACGCCCTGGATGTAGGGGCCGCCTCCGCTGTAGGGAATGTAGACGGCGTTGATGCCCAGCTCATTGAACAGCATCACCATGGGCAGCCGAGTAGTCGGGGTGGATGCGCCGAAGTTGAGCTTGCCGGGATTGGCGCGGGCCCACGATGCCATTTCCTGGAAGTTCTTCCAGGGCAGCGTGTTGGACGAATTGAGAATCAGCGGCGCGTCGCAAATGTCGATGAAGGGAGGCAGGTCCTTCAACGCGTCGAAACGGGTGTCCTTGACGAGCAGCGGGTACAGCGACAGATCCGATACGGAGGCCAGCAGGATGGTGTAGCCGTCCGCTGCCGATTGTTTGGCCACGTATTCGAAGGCCAGCGCCATGCCGGCGCCCGGCTTGTTCTCGATCACCACGGGTTGCGCGAGGATCTTGGCCAAGGTGGGCGATACGGAGCGCGGCACGAGGTCTGTGGACACGCCGGGGGAGCTGGGGACGATGATCCGAATCGGCTTGGTGGGGAATTGCTGCGCGACCGCCTGGCCAGCGGCAAGTGCGCAGGCCAGGGTGAAGGCGATACCGAATACAGTGCGAAAAGTGGCGATCATGTTTGTTCCTGTGATTGTGGACGGAAGGTTTGCGTCAGGTCTTGTAGGAAGTGCCGCGGTCTCGTTCCAGCTTGCGTACCAGCGCAGGCCATTCGAAGCCGCGTTCGGAGTGCCCTCCGGGGGAGAGCCCCGCGCGCCCCTGTTCACGCACATGTCCGACCAATTCGGCCGAGAGCTCTGTGATGTCGCCTTCCGTGCCGGTGAGCCCCGCTACTTGCTGCTTGCACGCCATCTCCAGGGTATACATCCACGAGAAGGCTTCGCCGATGGAGCGCCCCACCGTGAGGGCGCCGTGATTGCGCAGGATCATGCAACGACCTTCGGTGCCCATGTTGGCGACGATGCGGGCGCGCTCTTGGAGGTTGTCCGCAGCTCCTTCGTAGTCGTGATAGCGCAGGAAATGCTGAATCAGCATGGCCTTCTGCGACAGCGGCTGCAGCCCTGACTTGTGCATGCCGACGGCAGCATTGGCCACCGTGTGCGAGTGCATCACGCAGATGAGTTCCGGCACCGCCATGTGGATGGCGCTGTGGATGACGAAGCCGGCGAAGTTGAGCTTGTCCTTGGGGCCCCAGATCACGTTGCCCTTGACGTCCACCTTGATGAGGGAGGAGGCGGTGATCTCGTCGAACAGCCATCCATAGGGATTGAGCAGGAAATGGTGCTCTGGTCCCGGCACGCGCGCCGAGATATGCGTTCCGGTCAGGTCGGACATGCCGTAGAGGTCGGTGAGCTGGTAGCAAGCGGCGAGATCGCAACGGACTTTCCATTCCTCCGGGCTGATGCCACGCGGGATTGCCGTGCGGGCTGTTCGTGTGATTTTTCTGGCCACGGCCTGGGCTTTCCGAGCGGGTTTGCGCGCGGTTTTGGCGGTCTTGCGTGCAGCGTTCATATCGGTGTCCTCTGGTCGGTTCTGAATGGGCTGGCAGCGGTCACTGCAGCGGAATATTGGCCTTGCGTACCACCTGCGTCCATTGGTCGACGTCATTGGCGAGGGTGCGGCCGAGCTCGTCCGGCGTGGAGGCCTGTATCGAGAACCCGCGCTTGGCATAGGCCGCTTCGACGTCCGGCTGCTTGAGTGTAGCGCTGATGTCACGATGCAGCCGGTCGATGATGGGACGCGGCGTGGCCTTGGGGGCGAGGAAGGCCCACCAGTAGCGCGCCGATACTCCGGGCATTGCCTCGGAGAGCGGTGGCACGTTGGGAAACTTTTCGGAGCGGTTCGGGCTCAGCACCGCCAGCATGCGGATCTTCCCGGCCTGCACCTGGGGTGAGGCCAGTCCCGCATCGTACGACAGGACCTGCACTTCGTTGGTTATGGCTGCCGCCAGCGCCGGTGTCCCACCGTTGTAGGGGACGTGCACGATGTTCAGTCCAGCCTGCGATTTCACCAGTTCCATGATCATGTGCATGGACCCGCCGTTTCCCGACGATCCGTAATTGAGCTTGCCGGGATTGGCGCGGGCGTAATCGATGAGTTCGCGCAGGCTGGTCACCGGCGTCGGCGCAGTGGAATACAGCGCGAACAGCCCCTCGATTGCGAGCGTGATGGGGGCGAGGTCCTTGAGCATGTCGATGGGAGGGCTTTTGAGCAGCGTCTGGTTCATCGGTGCGGCGCTCGAGTGCCAGAGAATGCGGTGACCGTCCGGTTCCGCATTGGCCACATACACTGATCCGACCGTGCCGCCGGCACCGCCACGTGTCTCCACGATGACGGGCTGCCCCAGGCGGTCGGACAGCGGCTTGACCATCTCGCGCACGAGGATGTCGCCGCCGCCAGGGGCAAAAGGAACAACGATGGTGACAGGGCGGCTGGGGAACTGCGCCCTGGCGTCGCCGGTGAGCGCCATCCCACCCAGGGCAAGACAAAGTACCGCCGTTGCAATGTGAAAAATCGGTTTCATCTTCGCTCCTCGGTGTGTGACGCATACCCCGCCTCAATGCGGGAATGGTGACTCGAAAATCTGCAGGACTGCGGCGGACGGTGTCTTTTTTGGGGGGCCGAAGCTATTGTCTGGATGCCATAAGTTACTGGGTTGCCGGTCATTCGTCCACAGCAATGTCGTGTGGCTGCAGACGCCACTCACCCCGCAATGGGTCGTTGTGAAGATCCAATGTGGATTGGCAGGAGCGGGTCCTGCAGCAGTGTAAAATTCAGGAAATCAAACTTCTTAAACTTCTCAAATGGAGCCCCCCATCATGGCAGACCAACTCATCTCATCCGACGGCCACGTCAACGAACCGCCGGACCTGTGGACGTCGCGTGCGCCAGCCAAGCTGAAGGACCGTGTTCCGAAGGTGGTGTCTACTGAGCATGGCGATGCGTGGATCATGTCCCCGCAAATGAAGCCGCGCCCGGTGTCCACCAGTGCAGCCGCGGGCATCAAGCCCGAGGACTACATGAAGAAACCGGTGACCTACAAGGAAATGCGCCCGGGCTCTTTCGACCCCAAGGCCCGTGTTGAGGACATGGACATCGACCGTGTGCAGGCCGAGGTGCTGTATCCGGGGATCGCCCGGGCGCTGGATCAGTTCGATGATCCGGAAGTCCGTCTCTTCTGCGCGAATTCCTACAACGATTGGCTGGCCGAGTTCCAGGCCTACAACCCCAAGCGACTGGTGTCTCTAGCTATCCTGCCGCAAATTGACGACAACGATGGCAAGAACACGCTGGAAGCCCTGAAGCACGCGAAGTCACTGGGAATGAAGGGCGCCTTCCTCGCGCTGGGCGACTACCCGCTGTCGCACCCTTGCGCTGAGCCGGTGTGGGCCTACGCCGCGGAAAACAAGCTTCCGCTCAGCCTGCACATCGGCAGCAGCAGGGCGCTGACCCAGAACTTGGTCGACCCGGCATTGGCCGGCATGCCGGGCATGCGCGAGGCCTACCTCGCCACCGCGCCGCTGGGTATCACCAACTACGTCGCTGTGCTCATCTACTCGGGCATCTTCGACCGTCACCCAGGCCTGAAGGTCGTGCTGGCCGAAACTGGCATCGGCTGGATCCCCTGGTTCCTCGAGCGCATGGAAAGCGTGTACGACCGCCATCGCCATCACCTGAAGTCGCAAATCAAGCGCCGTCCGACGGAAATCTTCCACGGGCACATGTACGCCACGTTCCAGGAAGACGCATCCGGGCTTGCGCTGCGGACGGAACTGGGTGTGAAGAACATGATGTGGGCGTCCGACTATCCGCACACAGACACCACGTGGCCCGATTCGGTGAAGACCGTCGACCGCTACTTCGCCAATGTCCCGGCAGGCGATCGTAAGCGCATCCTGTCGGACAATTGCGTGGAACTCTACGGCATCACGCTCTGAGCGACTGTTCTGCAACTGAGGGCGCAGTGTTGTAACTGTGTCCCTCAGGTTCCTCCACAGCGGGGCATTTCGATATTTCTGGAATGTCTCCCGGGCTGAATTACTGCAGCGGGATATTGGCCTGCTTGACCACCTGGGTCCATTTGTCCACGTCTGCGGCAAGGACTCGGGCCAGTTCCTCGGGGGTGCTGGCGACGGAGGTGAACCCGCGCTTGGCGTAAGTGGCTTCGATGTCTGGTTGCTTGAGGCTGGCCACGATTTCCTTGTGTAGTCGATCGATGATCGGGCGCGGGGTTGCGCGCGGGGCGAGGAAGGCCCACCAGTAGCGAGCCGCCACGCCTGGAAGCACCTCGGCGACCGCGGGGACGTTGGGGAAGGCGGCCGAGCGCGTGGGGCTGAGCACGCCCACGAGGCGCAACTTCCCGGCCTGCAACTGTCCGGAGGCCAGGTTGACGTCGAGCGGTGCCATCTGCACTTCGTTGACGGTGGTGGCGACCATCGCGGGCGTGCCGCCCTGGTAGGGAACGTGAGTGATGTTCAGGCCGGCCTGCGCTTTGACCATCTCCATGATCATGTGCATGGATCCACCGATGCCGGATGAGCCGTAGTTGAGCTTTCCCGGATTGGCTTTCACATAATCGATCAGCTCCCGCAGGTTGCTTACCGGCATGGCCGACGTGGTGTACAGGCCGAAAATGCTTTCGATGGCGAGGCTGATCGGCGCGAGGTCCTTGCGCACGTCGACAATGGGCGTCTTCTGCAGCGTTTGGTTCATCGGGGCCGCACTGGTGTGGAAGAGCAGGCGATGGCCGTCGGGATCCGAATTCATCACGAATTGTGTCCCGACGACGCCGCCACCGCCACCGCGCGTGTCGACTATCACCGGCTGGCCCAGCCGTTCGGACAGCGGCTTGATCAGCTCTCGTGCGAGAAGGTCCCCTCCGCCCGGGGCAAAGGGCACGATGATGGTGATGGGGCGGCTGGGGAACTGGGCCAGCGCGTGACCGGTGGCGCCGATGGCGGCCAGAAGAGCAATGGCGATGTGGCGAACATGTAATTTCATCGGATGCCTCTCGGTTTTTAAACGAAGGGTTCGTTGCTTACTGCGTCAATCGGGCGAAATCGTGAGAGAACCTGTTTCAGGTGATGGGTTATTTCGGTTTGAACCCGGAGCGCTGTATCGCTTCAGCCCAGACCTTCATCTGGGCGTTGAAGGTGCGCAACTGGCCTTCTGGCGTGGACCCGATCGGTTCCGAGCCGAACTTGCGGATCTGCTCCGCCACGGACGGTACCCGGGTTGCCGCGGCGGCCTCCAGCGCAAGTTTCTGGACGATGTCGTTCGGGGTGCCCAGCGGCGCCCACAGTCCGTAATCCAGCCCCAGGTCGAAGTTGGGGATGCCGACTTCGGCTGAAGTCGGCAGGTTGGGGTATTGAGGGTGCCGGCTGCTTGACAGGATGAACATCGGTCGCACAGTCCCCGCCTGCACGTGCGGTATGTAGGCGAGGATACTGCCGATCGACACATCCACTTCGCCCGCCAGCAACGACAGGACAGTCTGCGAGGAGCCCTTGTAGGGGATGCTGCGGCTGACAAATCCGGTGCGGTCCTTGAGCATGTCGAAGATGAGATCCTGCACTTCGACGCTGTTGCCCTGCGAGTGCCCGTCTGCGCTGGCTTTGTTGAGCTTGAGCAGTTCCTCGAATGTGCGGGCCTGCAACTTGGCGCTAGCGAGGAAGTAGAAGGGAGTCCCCATGATATTGGATACGGACACCATTTCCTTGGTGACATCCACGGCATTGTTGCGCGTGAACAGCGGATGGATGCTGACCGAATTGCCGTAGTTAAGCGTATAGCCGTCGGGCGGGGCGGTGACGACAGCCTTGGCGCCAATGGTGCCATTGGCGCCCGGTTTGAATTCCAGCAAGATCTGCTGGCCGAGCCTTTTCTCCATTTCGGCCGCGACGATGCGCATGCTCGCGTCGATGACCGTTCCCGGGGGAAAGCCGATGACGATCCGGATGGGCTTGCTGGGCCAGGCTTGCGCCCAGCCATTGGCGGCAAAGCCGCTCGCGAATAGTGCCAACGCCAGTACCGAGCAACGCAATACCTGTTTCATCTTGTCCCTCTCCAGTGACGAAGTGATTAGTTCCTTGTCAGAAAGGCACCGGCCTCCTGATGAATTCCTGATTAACTTTACAACAGGCGAGCGAGTATCGCGCCGCCTGCTACGCAGTCTCCGTAGAGGCGCTCCTGCCAGCGCGCCGTCGTGCCACCTGCACCAGTTCACGAACGGTCTGCGCATACTCGCTGGATCCGGTTGTCGCTAGTGCTGCGGCATCGATGTTGATATGGGTTGCACCGAGCGCAGTCCACGCAGCAACGTGTTCGGCAAACCCGTCGCGCCCGAGCATGCGTACGCTGAGCCGGGCATCCAGGCCGATGCCGGCGGGATCGCGGCCCTTCTCCCTGGCAGCCATGTGGATGACCTGCATTGCAGCGCGGATCTTTTCGTCGGGCTGTGTGCCGGTATTGGTGCACCAGCCGTCGCCAATCTCACCGATACGCCGCAGTAGGCCCGCGACCGGTTCCACGCCGTTGCTGACGTTGGCACCGCCGATCCACACCGGGATGGGCTGTTGCACGGGGCGTGGTGCAATGCCTGCGCCCCGGACCGTATGGAACTCACCTTCGAAGCTGACCACGTCCTCGGTCCAGAGTCGTCGCATGAGTGCGATCTGCTCGCGAAACCGCCGGCCCCGGGAACTGAAGTCGGCGCCGACCGAAGCAAACTCGGCGGCGTTCCAGCCCACCCCGACCCCCAGTCGCAGGCGGCCGTCGCACAGGATATCCACCTGCGCCGCCTGCTTGGCCACCAGGGCGGTATTGCGCTGCGTGAGCACCAGCACGCTGGTGAGGAATGCCATCTCCCCCAGTGCAGCAAGGAACCCCATGGTCACCAGCGGCTCGTGCCAGCGGTCTTCATGGTTGTAGGCGGCAAGCACCGTCGAGGGCAGCATCCATTTGCTGTCCCATCCCTCGGCCTGTTTCGAAGGATCGACCCCGAGGATGTGATCGCTCATGTTGATGTAATCCACGCCGGCATCGCTGGCGATCGACGCCCAGGTGCGCAGGGCGGCGCGCGAGGGTGCGATCTCGCGACTGGGGAAGTGCAGGCCGATTTGGGGCATGGGGGTTCCTGTGCTGTCGCAGGTGCATGAGGTTCGGGGATATTACATGTGGTGACCGCTTTGCCTTCATGCAGCGATCTGAGCAGTCAGTGCCGTCATAGAAAAGCGGTAATCTCTTTCGGCGTCAGCGAATCGACGCGGTGGTCGGTAATCTCTTTCGGCGTCAGCGAATCGACGCGGTGGTCTGCTGCATGATAAAAGTATAGGGGGCTCTCTCCATCCGCCGCAACAATTACCCAAACAGCGATACCGCCTCAGTTACCGCACCCCGTACCAGGACTTTCAATGGCAAGAACCAAGAAGGACGCGAGCAACGGCAACGCCAACTCGGTAGGCAACCTCGCGTTCGAAGCCAAGCTCTGGGCCGTAGCCGACGCGCTGCGCATCAAGCAAGTACGGCTACCCGCCCGACAAGCAGGAGAAAGCCACGCAGACGGTGCTGGGGCAGGCGGAGGTTCTGTCGCAGGCTTGGGCGGTGGCGTAGCGATTTCACTTCGCATTGCTTGGGGCGTCAATGGGTCGCGTGGACTGTCGCCTAATTAATGGCAATAATTATTATGTATAGCCAATAGTGGTAATGAGTTACGATCTAGTATGGCAGTATTGTGATACATGGAAAAAGCATATTCATCGGTCACTTCGGCGCCGGATTTGCCGTCAAGCCACTGGCGCCCAGGGTATCGCTGGGCACGGTGTTCCTCGCAGCGCAGTTCATGGACCTGCTATGGATGGTGGTTGCGTTGCACGTAATGTGCGGACCGCCACCAGCGCGTTGCGAGGCGCGCCTTTAAACAGGAAGGGTATTCAGCATGACAGTCAAGGACAGCAATGGCACGCCGCTCAGTCAGGGCGATTCGGTAATGGTCATCAAGGATCTCAAGGTGAAGGGAACGTCAGTGACACTGAAGCGGGGTACGGTAATCAAGAACATCCGCTTGACCGAAGACGAGGAGGAAATCGAGTGCAATGCGGACAAGGTGAAGGGCCTGGTGTTGAAGACCTGTTTTCTGAAAAAGTCGTAGCGGGGGGCAAGATGGCTTGCAGGACCAGACTGTTGCTGTGCCTGATGTTGCTGTTGCCCGGGGTTGTGTCGGCTCAGGCCATGTTTTCGCTGTTCGTTGGGACCAAGGACGAAATCGCGGCGCGCATGATCGCGTTGTCCGATCCCAAACCCGGTGAAACGGTTGCAGACCTCGGGGCCGGCGACGGCCGGCTGGTGATTCGCGCGGTGAAGGAGCGGGACGGGGTCAAGGGATTCGGCGTCGACCTGGATGCCAAGCTCGTGGGCGAGGCCACCGCGAGTGCCGCTGCCGCCGGGGTAAGCGATCGCGCCAGGTTCTTCCAGAAGAACGTGTTCGATGCTGATCTTTCCAAGGCGGATGTGATCTACATGTGGCTGTTTCCGGAATTGCAGCGCCTGTTGCGCCCGAAGATCCTGCGCGAGGCGCGGCCGGGGACGCGCATCGTCACGCAGATGTTCGACATGGGCACCTGGCAGCCGGACAAGACCGATGAGCAGGCGGAAACGGTACGCCTGTGGATCGTGCCGGCCGATATTGGCGGCAACTGGAGCTGGACACTCAAGTTGCCGATGGGCAGCAACAAAGGCAAGACCGTGAAATACGATGCCATCGTCGACCAGGTGTTCCAGCAGGTGGACGCGGCGGTGCGAGTAGGCAAGGACCGCCGCGGAACCCGCATGTTTACACTGCGTGGCGACCAGGTGGCATTTTCCATGACGATCCCGGTGCCCGGCTTGAACAACCAGGACCATGATTTCTCGGGGAAGGTTCGCGGCAACGTCATGGAGGGCAAGGTGCGCCTGCGCGGAGAGTACGACGCCAAGACCAATGAGTATGCCTATACCGAAATGCCGTGGCGGGCGACGCGCAGCCCGCGCACGACGTATTTTGCACCGACCGGACTGCCGTAGCCGGTAGCCGGGACGAGCGCTCCTTGGCGCGGACCGGAATCGTTGGCGGAGGCGGAACCCCGGCGGCATGTCTACATGATTGGGGTGGCGGTTTTGCCGCTACAATTCCCTCTCCAACCCAGAGGGATCTGTCATGAGCAAAGTGTTCGCCGATGCAAAGTCCGCCCTGAAGGGGCTCCTGAAAGACGACATGACCATCGCCGCCGGCGGCTTCGGCCTGTGCGGCATCCCCGAGAACCTCATTGGCGCGCTGGTGGACAGTGGCGCCAAGGGTCTCACCATCGTGGGTAACAATGCCGGTGTCGATGATTTCGGCATGGGTCTGCTGCTGAAGACCCGGCAGGTGAAGAAGGTGGTGGCGTCCTACGTCGGCGAGAACAAGGAGTTCGAGCGCCAGGTGCTGGCGGGCGAGCTGGAACTGGAACTCACGCCGCAAGGCACGCTGGCTGAGAAGCTGCGCGCCGGCGGGGCCGGAATCCCCGGCTTCTACACGCGCACCGGCTTTGGCACCAAGCTCACCGAGGACAAGGACGTGCGCGCCTTCGATGGCCGCGAATACGTGCTCGAGCGGGCCATCCACGCCGATGTGTCCATCGTCAAGGCCTGGAAGGGCGACACGCTGGGCAACCTGGTATTCCGCAAGACGTCGCGCAATTTCAACCCGATGATCGCCACCTGCGGCAAGGTCACGGTGGCTGAAGTCGAGGAACTGGTCGAGCCGGGGCAGATCGATCCGGATCATGTGCACACGCCGGGCATCTACGTCGATCGCATCATCAAGGGCACGAACTACGAGAAGCGCATCGAGTTCCGCACTGTCTCCGGTGCCGCAGCAGGCAAGAAGGATTCACCCATTCGTGACGTCATGGCCCGGCGCGCCGCGCAGGAGCTGCACGACGGCTACTACGTGAACCTGGGCATCGGCATCCCGACGCTGGTTGCCAACCATATTCCTCCCGGCATTACCGTCACGCTGCAGT
Organism: Betaproteobacteria bacterium; assembly: GCA_947476535.1. GTDB lineage: Bacteria > Pseudomonadota > Gammaproteobacteria > Burkholderiales > SG8-39 > CAIYPG01. The sequence goes on along the minus strand of CANJRC010000090.1, from coordinate 6,684 downwards.
CGGAGAACGGGCTGCTCGGCATCGGGCCGTTTCCGACCGAAGACAAGGTGGACGCAGATCTCATCAATGCCGGAAAGCAGACCATTACGACGCTGCCGGGATCGAGTTTTTTCTCCAGCTCGGACTCCTTCGCCATGATTCGCGGTGGCCATGTGGACTTGTCCATCCTTGGCGGGCTGGAAGTGGCCGAAAACGGCGACCTCGCCAACTGGATGGTGCCGGGCAAGATGGTGAAGGGGCCGGGCGGGGCGATGGACCTGGTGTCCGGGGTCAGACGCGTGATCGTGCTCTTGGAACACTGCGCCAAGGATGGCACGCCGAAGATCCTCCGCCAGTGCTCCCTGCCCATCACCGGCAAGGGCGTGGTGAACATGATCATCACCGACCTGTGCGTGTTCGAGGTGGTGAAGGGCGTCGGCCTGGTACTGAAGGAAATGCACCCGGGGGTCACGCTGGATGAAGTCAAGGCCAAGACCGGCTGCGCATTCTCCACGGGCAACTAGCCCCGAGGACGGCCGTGCGTCCCGAAGAGTTAAGTGGCGACTGGACCTATCGCAGCTTCAAGAACATCGCGGAGCCGGTCGGGGATTTCAACCAGATACGCTTCGCCGAAACGGATCTTGCATTGACGGTAGGCGCAGATGGCCTGTTGCGAGGCACGCTGAGTTTTCCGGCCGCGGGCGCAGATGCCGCACCTGCGGTCGAGCAGGGTTTCATGGACCTCGAGGGCCGCGTATCGGGCAGCGATCCCGTGCGCGTGCGCTTTTCGGGCAAAGGGCGCGCCGGTACGCGATCATGGAATTTCGAGTATGCGTACGACGGCGTCGTCTCTCCCGCCATGCTGGGTGCAAAGGAGCCGCGTCTGGTGCTGGTGGGGGCAGTGATGCGCGTGCGCGAGCGGACCGACGGCCCGTCTCCGGCAGAGGGTGGCGTGACGGCGAGCTTCATTGCCGTCAGGCGCGGCGAATAGCTGCCGAACAGCGGTGAAGGGGCTGGAAAGCAAAACGGCGGAACCGAAGTTCCGCCGCCAGATTGCCTTAGGGTCGGCTTAACGGGCGCCGAAAAGCCTGTTCCACTTTGCTTCGAAGGTCTTCAGTGATTCCGGTGTTGCCTTGTCCCAGTCGAGCAGTTGCAGGTTCAGCTTGGAAGTATCGAGGGATCCAGGCACGTTCTTCAGCGGGCTTGCGGCTTCCTGGTTGCCCACCAGTGCCTGCTGGCCCCTGACCGACATTAGGAAGTCCATCGCCACCAATGCCGCGTTCGGGTTTTTCGCCCAGCTCACGATGGCGCCGCCATAGCTGAAGCCGTAGGCGGGGTCGGTGATGATCATCTTCGTCGGCGCCTTCTGCGCCGCTAACGCGCCCTCGATCGGAATCACCGAGAAATTGTTGACGAGGATTTCGCCGGAGGCCGCGGAGTTGGAGGCCGCAACCGAGCTCGGGTACATCTTCACGCCCTGCTTGGCGAGTGCTTCGAGCAACCCTGGGTTGGATTCATCCAGCCACTTCCACCAGATGGTCACTACTTCAGCCACCAGCGCAGTGGAGCCGATCTTGTCCTTGAATTCCGGGCGCAGCAGGTCCTTGTAAGACGTGACCGGCGTTTTCACCAGGTTGGTGTTGTAGCTCATTACCCAAGGGTTGATGCCGAGGAACACGATCTGACCGTTCTTCATGAACGGCTCGGGCCAGGTGGCGGCATTCGGGCCCACCGGCGTCTTCAGCAGGCCCTGCTTCTGGATGTTCATAGCCCAGCGCACGTCGGCGGTCAGCATGGCGTCGCCGCCCTCGACATTGGGCGCCTGCCGCTCGGCTTCGAATTTCGTGGTCATGGCGGCGCCCACGACGCGCACCAGTTCCATCTTGATGCCGGGGTTGGCGGCATTGAATGCGGCAACGATGCGATCGTGTACCGCCGGGGCCATGGTGCCATAGAGGATGATCTTGCCTTCCTTCTTGGCTGCCTCGACGATCCTGCTCCATTCTGCTGTCGGCACGCTGCGTGAGTTGGCCTGCGCCATTGCGTTGCCGGTTGCAAGAGCGCCCATTGCGAAACCCAGTGCAGCACTTAGCATCAGCGCGCGGCGCCTGATGTGATGCGGTGTGGTGGTCATCATGTTCTCCTCGTATCCAGGGTGTTTGGCGATCGATGGCATTGAACTGATTGCGATTGAAGCGCGCGAAGTGTAACCATAATCACCCGCTGATGTGAATCGAAATTGAATCTTCGCAGGACGCATTCCGAGTTGTGAAATCTGGAATTCTGCAGGCAGAATTCCAGGGCGAAATCACGACTTGAATCTTCTCGGGGCATTACTGCGGTTGAAAGCCACTGGTCTTGATGATGCGTGCCCACGTCTGCGTGTAGGCCTGTTCGCGGTCAGCCAACAGCTTTTGCGGCATGAAGCCTACGGTGAGTCCCATGGCGGTCAGCCGCTCGCGCACGTCCTGCACACGCAAGGACTTTTCCAGCCCGCCGGCAAATTGGTCAAGCGCGGCCTTCGGCGTGCCCGAGGGAGCGAAGAGGCCGTAGTACGGCACATCCTCGAAACCCGCGAGGCCGAGTTCGGCGAAGGTGGGCACATCGGGCAGGGCAGCCTGGCGAGCCGAGCCAAGGACCGCTACCACGCGTAGGCGGCCCGCCTTGTGGTTCTCGATGAAGTCCGGGATGGAGGCCACGCCGGCAGGAATCTGGTTGCCCAGCATGTCGGCCATTAAAGGGGCGCTGCCGCGGTACGGCGCTGCGGCAAGATTGATGGCGTACTTATCGCCGATGACCTTGACAAGGAACTCGGGCACCGAGGCTGGCGCTGGAACGCCGACAGCACTCTTGCCGGCCTGCTGCGTTTTCACCCAGTTGACGTATTCCACCACCGATTTCGCGGGTGTTCCTCCCGATACTGCGAAAGCGTTCACGAAAGTGGCGAACCCGGCGACGGCAACGAAGTCGTGTGCCGGATCAAAGCCCGGGTTCTTGGTCACCAGCGGCAGGATGGAAATGGTGTGGTCATGTGACAGGAATACGGTGTTGCCATCCGGGGTCGCGGACTTTAGTGCCTGGGCAGCGATCTGGCCGCCAGCCCCGGGCTTGTTGTCCACCACCACGGGGGCGCCCAGTTCGTCCTTCAGGCGCTCGGCCAGGATGCGCGCGATGGCGTCAGTTCCGCCGCCGGGCGGAAAGCCCACCAGGATGCGGACCGTGCGCACTCCTTGTGCCGAGGCGGTTGCGGGCAGTGCCAGCGTGCTGGCAAGCAGCAGGCTGACAAGGAAGTGCATCGTGAAACGGGAGGGGTGGAATTTCATGGTCGGGTCTCCGGCAGGCATAAAAAAGGTGCGCCATAGTGTTCTTCATGGCAGGTTTTGGTCTGGCGAGGCTAAGGCGAGGCAACGGGCTGGTCAAGGGGGGGGCGTCGTTGGCATGTGTCAGATCAAATAGGCGACGGATATCGGTTTGCGGTTGAATCCGGCCCGGTGCCCGCGTAATCTCTGGTGCGCCAGTGGCGGCGGGGCCGATCGCCACACGTCCGTCGACGAAACCGTAGTCGAGCGGACTGATGGCATTGGTACCTGCAACGAATAATCTGCAAGCCCGGGGCGCCCGCCGCGGGATTGAGTCAACTAATAGAGGAGATTGCATGAGCAGCAGCGCCACAGACATCAATGAACTTGCGGCGATGGTCCGCCGTATCAACGACAGGCAACAACTTGCCGAGTTGATATCCCGTTACGGCATGGCGGTGGATGACCGCGACTTTGCCACCGTGGGGCGCCTGTTCGCCGAGGACGGGGAGTTCCATGGCGTGAAGGGGCGCCAGACCATCGTCGATTACTACCGGGCACGTGCTGCCACGTTCACCACGAGCTCCCACTATGCGCATACGTGGCATTTCGATTTCGAATCGGACACGCGCGCGACCGGCGCGGTGAACGCGCATGCGGAGCTTTGCATCGGCGGCAAGACAATCCGGATCGCGCTGCGCTACATCGACAGCTACGTCAAAAGCGGCGGGAACTGGCTGTTCCAGTCACGCACGCTGAAGTTCCGCTACGTGCTCCCTTTTGATGAAGTGGCCAAGGGCCTGAGCGATCCGATGCGTGTGCGCTGGCCGGGCGCCGCGCCGCAAATGGCCGACCTGCCCGACAAGCTGCAAACCTACATCGACAGCCGCAAGGCGGGAACCAAGGGAGCGGTGCCTCCCCATGCCTGAAGTGACGACAAAGTCCAAGTCGTCCCAGGATTCCATGGGCAAGCCCGGCGCATCGCCCATGGTCGCCGAGCCAGCCGAGCCAGCCGAGCCCCGGGCTGCCCGGCGCCTCGACCCGGACGTTCGTCGCGAGCAGATTCTTGACGAAGCGACCCGTTTCTTTGCCGAGCGAGGCTTCGAGGCCCAGGTCGCGGAACTGGCAGGGCGCCTCGGCATCTCGGAGGCGTTGATCTTTCGCTACTTCCGCACCAAGCAGGCGTTGATCGAAGCGGTCTACGATCGCGTTTTCATCGGGCGCTGGTCCGAATCCTGGATAGTGGACCTCGCCGAGCGCGCAGTGCCGGTGCGCGAGCGCATCGTGAACTTCTTTATCGCCTACCTTGATGCGGTGGACGACCCGCAATGGATCCGTATTGCGATGTACGCGGCGCTTGCCGGTGAACGCATGCCCGTTGCGTTTGGCGCTAGGGAGAGGGTCGAGCGCCTGCAGATGATGATTCTCGCCGAGTTGCGAGCGGCCGGGGTGCTGGCCGACGATCACGAGCAGGAATCACTGCAATGGGAGTTGGTGCTGCACCTGTACGCTTCGGTGCTATACCTGTTGTTGCGAAAGCACGTGCTCAACCGACGCTTCACCCAGGATCGAAGTGTCATGGTGCGCCGGCTCGTCGCCAATTTCTTTGCGGAATTCGAGCGGGCCTGAGCGCAACGGGGCTTCGTGGATGAAGTCCCGCTGCAGGCGATTCAGGGTGCTTGGGGGATTAGGGCTTGAAGATCCCGTTCCACTTGTTGCGGAATGCATTAGAGACATCAGGCGGGTTGAACTTGTCCTGATTGACGATCCGGATCGATCCTGTATCCAGCGACTTCGGAATCCCGGTCAAGGGGCTGCCCATCTCGCCTCCCGAGGCCCAGGCGGTCTGGCCTGCGCGCGACATCAGGTAGTCCAGAAAAACCTGGGTCGCATTCAGCCGCTTCGAGCGGGCGAGAATCGTGCCCACGTACGGGAACCCGACGCTGGGGTTTGGGACCGTCATGCGGATGGGCGAGCCCTGGGCGACCAGCGGGGTGATCGTCGCGGGCACCGTGAGGAGCGAGCCCACCAGTTCGCCGGCCGACACCATCTGCGTGCTTTGCACGGCGCTGGCGAACATGCGCGGGCCCTGTGCGGCAACCTTGCGCAGGTACTCAGTTCCCTTTGTCTCTTCGAGCCAGTCGTAGAACCCCATGAGCAGCGTCAGGTTCAACTCCGGAATGGCGAGCCGCCCCTTGAATTCCGGTCGCAGCAGGTCGTCATAGCCGGTGACGGGCCCTTTCACCAGGTTCTGGTTGTAGGCGATGATGAACGGCTCCATGGCAAGGATGGGCGAAGTGCCGCCCATGGCATAGCGATCGGGCCAACCCTGCGTCGCCGGGCCGACCGGGGCGACGATCATGGACTGCTTGCTGCGCTCCAGCGCCCAGTTCACATCCGGCACCATGAGCAGGTCGGCGCCATCGGTGGACGTCTCTCGTTCCTTGTCCGCGATGATGATGATCCCCTGCGGGCGGGACACTTCAACCGTGATGCCCGGATTCAACTTTTCGAAATCCGCTTTGAGGCGCTGCATGACGGGCGGCACCACCTGGCTGTACACGACGACGTGGCCCTCGCGCCGGGCCTCGGCGGTGACCTTGGCCCACTCCGCGGCCTGGTAGCCCTTGAAGCTGGTTTGCGCGGTGGTTGTACTGGCTGTGATCGCGCAAGCGATTGCGAGTGCGGCGATACCGATGTTCCTATTCGTCTGTTTCATGGATCCCCCCCTTTGATTGACGTCTCTCCCGGGAACCGGCGCGCCCCTGCGCGCCAGGCCCGGTCTTGATCACTAAATCTTGAACTTGAAAATTCGCGCCACGTTATCGTGAACGATCTTGCGCCGGTCCTCGTCGGGCACGCCGGCGAGGAACTTGTCGAGGTATTGCATGGAGCGTGGCCACGTCGACTCGGAGTGCGGGTAGTCGTTGCCCCACATCATGTTGTCGATGCCGATGACGTCGCGGCAACGCACGCCGATGTCGTCCTCGGTGAAGACGCCGAACATGTTGCGCCGCCAGTAGTCGCTGGGGAGCATCTTTTCCTTCGACTTGAACGGGATGTACTGCGGGCGCTCTTCGTAGGTGTAGTCCATGTTGCGCAGCCAGTGCGGCGCCCAGGAAATTTCATGCTCGACCGAACCTACCTGCAGCTTCGGGTTGCGCTCGAACACTCCCGAGAAAATCATGTCCGTCATGGCGTAGCGCACCCAGTAGTCCTGCGTCGGGCGCATGCCGGCGGGCCAGATCGGTTCCGATTTCCATACGGCGTCGATCTCGGCGCTCATGCCGGCGCGGTGCGAGGCGATGTGCATCAGCAAGGGCATCTCCAGGGCAGCTGCCGTCTGCCACAGCTTTTCATACATGGGGTCGCGGTACGGGCGGCCGGGCAGGGGGGCGACCGGGAT
>CANJRC010000089.1 GCA_947476535.1 Betaproteobacteria bacterium | reverse complement strand
GCTCTCCCGTGCACCTCGAATCCTTTGGCCGCAGCCAGCGTCATTTGCTTCATCGTCATCCACATCCCGTTCGGTTACTCTCTCCATTCATAACGCGTGAGCGTCATGATGGGCAGACCGCACAAGGGACTTATTCAGTGTTTCCTTAGCAGTTTTTTTCAGACAAGGCGGCATGGTACCGCGACTGCTCCGCTCCCAGCCGGGACGCCCACGGCTTTCACAAGGACGCTACGCGGTGCCACGGCAAAGGCTCTGTCGGGAGTCGTTGTCGCTCATGCCAAACCGGCGGATAATCCGGCACAGACAACGGAGAAGCGATGATGAACACCCCGAACGAGCAAGCCCTGCTGGAGAAACTCAAGGCTTTACCGCCCGAGCGGGTGGCAGAAGTGGAGGACTTCGTGGATTTCCTGCGCGCACGCGGCGACGCCCAACGACTCACCCGCGCCGCCGCCGAGGCAGCGGAGCCAGCGTTCAAGAAGATTTGGGACAATCCCGACGATGCCGCCTACGACCAGCTATAGCTTCGGCGACGTCGTCCTGGTACCGTTTCCCTTCACCGACCAGGCCGGCACCAAGAAACGCCCCGCAGTTGTCATCAGCAGCGCTGCCTACAATATCTCGCGGCGGGACATCGTGATCATGGCGATCACCAGCCAACTACGAGCCTCGGTCGAGCTCGGCGAAGCGCTCGTTGCGGATTGGCAGGCAGCTGGCCTCCTTAAGCCCTCCGCCATCAAGCCCGTCATCACCACCATCGAACAAACACTCGTCATCCGGCCCTTGGGTCGGCTCTCGACTGAAGATCTGCAGGTACTCAGGAACGCAATCACCCAGATTGTCAGCTGAACACGAGGACGAAGCCGGGCTAGACGACGAGAATGGGAAACGAGCCTAGGTGCGCCACATGCTTGGAAGATGACGATTTCTCCCAGCGATGCTACGTCCGAGACGATCCCGGGTAACTCCTCCCATTTGAGTTTCGCGGATGCAGAGAATGAGTTTTCGCTACTCGCTAGCCGCGGTGCCGGACAGCCTTACTTAATGGCCATTAAGCTCCAAGACGAGCCGAGAACACTGCACCTGCGTGTCTATCTCAAAGATCCGAGTAAAAGTTATGCGTGGGCTGACCTAGGATTGGTACCGAAGGAAATCCAAACACTTGCTTTAAAGACATCTCAGAAATCAGCACTTCAATGGGCTCTATGTCAGAGCGGCGGAATACTCCCGACCCCAAAGATAGAGGAGGCATTGTCGCAGCTAGTGGCATCCGAAAATCAAGCGTCAACAGTTGACGCGCTTGATATAGATACAGGCCGCGCACTCACCAGCTACCTTCGGAACCCCGGTCACGGCCTGTTCTTCAATCCGACTCGGAATCACGACGCATGGTTGCAGCCCTCACCCCTTTCTACACGGGTCACGGCATCCGTCGATGACTTGTTGAAGATATTGGAAGCGCGTTTCCCTTTAGTCCCTCAAGGTGATGCGGCTGCAGAGGCGCTTGAGGCTGACCCGAATGAGGTCGAAGCCTTCCGTCAACAGATCAATCAAAAGAGCTATGAGGTCCCCGATTCAACTGCCACGGTCAAAATTAGAGGCAGCGCACAGAAGGCGTTCGCCGGGGCGGTCAAGGCCAACTATAAATTTAGGTGCGCAATTACGGGCGTCATGACTAAGGATTTTCTTGTCGCGTCCCACATCGTTCCGTGGAGTGAAGACCAAAGCATCCGGCTCGATCCGTCGAATGGCATCTGCCTCTCGTTGCTCGTGGACAGAGCATTTGAACGAGGGTACCTACAGATACAAGATGATCTAACGATTCGCATCGACTGGGACAGAGTAGGAGATGATCAAGCGCTCCGGAGCCAACTTGAGTTGTACGATGGACAGAAATTGATCGCCCCTAAGAAAGAGGCTCCGCGACAAGAATACCTTCAGCGACGACGGGGGCTAATCGCCGCGACCGAGTGACATAGCTGCGCGCCACCAACGACCGCGCTCGTTTAGGCAGCAAGCTGACAATGCACATGTCCATGCACGACGCTACATGCCTCACCAAAAGAACCTAAGTCAATCCGAACCCGTGAGATCAGGGTAATTTCTCGGGCGATGCTAAACATCGGGAAGGGATAGGGTCGCCCCGTTCTTGAAATATCCATTGGCGCGCCCAACTTCCGTCACCCCTTCCCCGCCGCATCCATTTCCGCAAACACCTGCTCCGCTAAGTGAAACGCCGTATTCGCCGCCGGTATCCCGCAGTACACCGCCGCCTGCAATAGCAACTCCTTGATCTCATCCCGCGTCACGCCGTTGTTCGCCGCGGCGCGCACGTGCAGGCGGAATTCGCCTTCGCGGTTGAGCGCCACCATCATGGCGATGACGATGAGGCTGCGCGTGCTGCGCGGCAGGCCGGGCCGGGTCCAGATGTCGCCCCAGGCGTGGCGCGTGAGTAGGTCCTGGAATTCCGCACTGAATTCGGTGCGCTTGGCCACCGAGCGATCGACGTACTCCTTGCCCAGCACCTCGCGGCGGACCGCCATGCCTTGCTCGTAACGCGCTTTCTCATCCATGCGACGTGCTCCTTTTCAGGGTTTAAGGAATGCTTCTATCCTCGTTCAGGGTTTGAGGAATGCTTCCATCCTCGGTCAAGACTTCAGGAATGCTTCGACTGCAGTCGTGAAGGGTTGCGGCAGTTCGAGATTCGACAGGTGCGCGGCGTCCAGTTCGACCAGGCGCGCACCGCGAATGCGTTCGGCGAGGAATTTCGCATCGGCGGGCGGCGTGGCCGCGTCCTGCAGGCCGGCGACCACCAGGGTCGGCGCCGAAATGCGCGACACGGCCTCGCGCTGGTCCATGGCCGAGAGCATCATGCAGGCGCGCGCGTAGCCTTCGGGCGGCACGGCGAGCAGCATGCGCCGGGCCTTGTCCACCACCACCGGATTTTCTGCAAGGCAGCGCGCAGTCAACCAGCGCTTGAGCACGCCCTCCACGATGGCCTGCATGCCGTCGCGTCGAACCGTTGCGGCACGCGTGGTCCACATGTCCGGAGGCCCGATGTGCGCCGCGGTATTGGCCAGCACCAGGCGGTCGATGCGCTTCGGTGCATGGATGCCCAGCCACATGCCGGTCATGCCGCCCAGCGACAGGCCGCAGAAATGGGCGCGCGCGATGCCCAGCGCGTCGAGCAGCCCGAGCGCGTCGCGGCCGAGGCGCTCGATGCCGTAGTCCTTGTCGCCCGCGTCCGACGCGCCGTGGCCGCGCGTGTCGTAGCTCACCACGCGGAAACGCTTCTTGAGTACATTTACCTGCTCAGTCCACATGGCGTGGTCTGTCCCTAGCGAATTCGATAACATCAGGTGCGGCGACTTGGCATCGCCGTCAATGCGGCAGTAGAGGCGCACGCCGTCCACGGTGATGAGGCCCGATGCTGCCGGCTTCATTCCCGGCGCCCACTTCTCGGCCTTTGGCGTGCTCATGGCCCCTCCGCCCGCCGCAGCGGCACGCCGGTCAGGCGCTGCAGCTCGTCGAAGTGCAGCCCGTCGACGCAATCGCGCACCACCAACCCCTGCGGCGTGATGTCGATCACCGCGAGGTCCGTATACACGCGGTTCACGCAGCCCATGCCAGTGAGCGGATAGGTGCAGGCAGGCACGATCTTGCTCTCGCCAGTCTTGGTCAGGTGCTCCATCATGATCAGCACGCGCTTGGCGCCGATCGCGAGGTCCATGGCGCCGCCCACCGCCGGAATCGCATCCGGCGTTCCGGTGTGCCAGTTGGCGAGGTCCCCGTTCACCGCCACCTGGAAGGCGCCAAGCACGCAGTAGTCCAGATGGCCGCCGCGCATCATGGCAAACGAATCAGCGTGGTGAAAGAACGCGCCGCCCTTGAGCAACGTGATCGGCTGCTTGCCGGCATTGATGAGTTCCGGGTCTTCCTCGCCTTTCGCCGGCGACGGCCCGGCGCCCAGCACACCATTCTCGCTCTGGATGACTATCTCGCGGTCCGGGGGCAGGTGGTTGGCCACCAACGTCGGCAGGCCGATGCCGAGGTTCACGTAGGAACCATCGGGGATATCGCGCGCCACGCGCGCTGCCATCTCGTCTTTGCTCCAGCGCTTCACGCAGTTCTCCCCATCCCACCAACTTTAACGACGCGCTGCACGAAAATCCCTGGCGTGACGATGGCCTCAGGGTCGATTGCACCCAGCTCGACCACTTCGCGCACCTCGACTATGGTGCACTTGGCCGCCGTAGCCATGACGGGCCCGAAGTTTCGCGCCGCCTTGCGATAGGTCAGGTTGCCCCAGCGGTCGGCACGGTCGGCGCGCACCAGCGCGACATCGGCGTGGATCGGCGACTCGAACACGTATTGCCGTCCGTCGATCTCGCGCGTCTCCTTGCCTTCGGCGAGCAGCGTGCCGTAGCCCGTGGGCGTGAAGAAACCGCCGATGCCGGCGCCGGCCGCGCGAATGCGCTCCGCGAGATTGCCCTGCGGCACGACTTCCAACTCGATCTCCCCCGCGCGGTAAAGACCATCGAACACGTAGGAATCGGCCTGGCGCGGAAAGGAACACAGGATCTTCCGCACGCGCCGCGCCTTCAGCAGCGCCGCCAGCCCCGTCTCACCACTGCCCGCGTTGTTGCTGACGATGACGAGGTCGCGCGCGCCCTGCGCAATCAAGGCGTCGATCAGTGCCACTGGCAAGCCCGGACCACCGAAGCCGCCGATCAAGATGGTGGATCCGTCCTTGATGTCGGCGACGGCCGCCTCGACCGATGCGACAATTTTGTTAATCATGCGCGGGCTCCGAGATGCGCCATATCAGCAGTCGAAGAACACCGTCTCGCCAGCGCCCTGCAGCACGACGTCCCATTGCAGTTCGCCGCTCGCGCCGCGCGCAATGAGCGTGTCGCGCCGGTCGGCCGGCACCAGCTTGAGCACCGGATCATCCGCGTTGGCGGCCTCTCCCGGGAAATAGATGCGCGTCACGAGGTGCTTCAGGAGACCGCGCATGCCGATGGCCACGAGAATGTGCGGGGCCTGCAGGCCACCGCCCGGCGCCGCCACGCAGCCCGGCAGGTAGGTGTCGATGCGAAAGCGTCCCTCGGCGTCGGTGGGCACACGCCCGAGGCCCGCCAGCGTGGAGGTCGCCGGGTACGACCCATCGGTACTCGGCACGGGGTAGGCACCGGTGAGGTCCGCCTGCCAGGTCTCGATGGCGGCGTCGCTTACCGGCTTGCCGTCGCCATCGAGCACGCGGCCGGTGATGACCACTGGCTTGGCGCCGGCGGGCAGGCGCACCGCGATGGGCTTCAACCCGATGTGGAAGTACGGCCCGAAGGTTTGTGATGTGGATTGCTGCAGGCTCATGGCGCGCCTCCCCTCAGTAAGAATCAGCGTTCCACGGGCGTTGCGTGACGGCCGCGCAGCACGATGTCGAAACGATAGCCGATCGCCGACTCCGGGATGGTCGCCTCCCAATCGAGCGACGACACCAGGCGGTCGCGCGCCTTGGTGTCGGTCACGCAGTTGAAGATCGGATCGAAAGGCAGCAAGGGGTCGCCCGGGAAGTACATCTGCGTCACCAGGCGCTGCGTGAAGGCCTCGCCCCACAGCGAGAAATGGATGTGCTTGGGCCGCCAGGCGTTGTAATGGTTGCGCCACGGATAGGCGCCCGGCTCGATGGTGACGAAACGGTAGCGACCCTCGGCATCGGTCATGGCGCGCCCGCAACCCGTGAAGTTCGGGTCGAGCGGCGAGTGCGGGCCGTCGTTGGGATGCCGGTAGCGCCCCGCCGAATTGGCCTGCCAGATTTCCACCAGCGTATGTCTCACCGGCTTGCCGCCATCATCGAGCACGCGGCCGCTCACGACGATGCGTTTTCCCAATGGAAGATCGGCGTGCCCCGCCGTCAGATCGAATTCTCTCGCCTTCACGCTGTCATGGCCGAACACGGGCCCGGTGGTTTCCGACAAGGTGTGCGGCAGCATGACCAGCAGCTTGGTCGGCGCGCGCTTTGCCGTCGAGCCATAGGGCGGGAACCGGTACTCCGGCTGCGTGCCCTGCATGGAGCGACGATAGACTTCAATCATGCTGCCTCCTCAAGACGTCTTTCAATGGCCTGTGCTGGCCACTGGCCGCAATGCAGCGCCCAGGGTGCGCACATGCGCAATGAGTGCATCAACCTGTACCCGCAGCGACTGCGCCATCACGGGATCGAACCATTCGGCAGCGACCTCGGCCGGAACGGCCCGTCGCACGGCATCGAGGTTATCACTCATGCGCCGCGTGTTCACCTCAAGGCCCGTGCACGCCGCTGCCATGGCCCGTGCGCTTCCATGAACGATCTGCAGCAAATCGCCCCACTCCGCAGATTCCGCCTGCCAGCCGCCCAGCGCGCGCTCGTGCTCCTGGGGCATTGCTGCGAGAAGCGCAGCAACCCGATGCGGCGCGCGCTGCGCGGCCGTGAGCGCGATCATCGAGCCGAGCGGGTTTCGCTTGTGCGGCATGGCCGACGATCCGCCACCCGGCTCCACGACTTCACCCACCTCGAACTGGCCCATCAACGACAGGTCCTTCGCAATCTTTCCCAAGCTTCCTGCAACGAGCCCCAGCTCGCAGCCCAGCGCCACCCACTCGTCGCGCTGCGTGTGCCAGACCGCGCCGGGCACGGCCAGGCCGAGTTCTTTGGCCACGTCGCGCACGATCGCGTCGGCACGCTTCCCCAACTGCTGGCGCGTTCCCGCCGCACCGCCCAGTTGCACGCACAGCGCCCGCGATGACAGCGCCGCAATGCGCGCGCGGCTGCGCGCAAGCGGCAATGCCCACTGAGCGCACTTCAGCCCGAAAGTGGTAACGGAGGCCGGCTGCAGCAGCGTGCGCGCGAGCATCCGCGTGCCCGCGTGCTCGGCTGCCTGCGCGAGCAGGGCATTGCCGACACGATCGAGGTCGGCATCGATGAGCGCGAGCAGGTCGCGCGTCACCAGCGCCATGGCCGTGTCGATCGCATCCTGGCTGGTGCTGCCGAAGTGCACCCAGCGCTCGGCCGCCGGGTTGGACAGGCGCACCACGTCCTTCAGCGCCTTCACCAGCGGAATCACCACCGTCCCCGCACGCCGGCTGTCGCGCACGATGGCCGGGACGTCGAACAGCGCCACCTTGCAGGTGCCGGCAATCGACTGTGCGACGTCCTGCGGGATCAGCCCGCCAGCCGCCTCTGCACGCGCCAGCGCCGCCTCGAAGCGCAGCATCGCCGCGATGAACTGCGCATCACTGACGGCCTCCTCGGCCTGGGATGTCGTGAGGAAACGGCTGAACAGGGTCATGGCTTGCCGGCCGGTTCAACTGGCGCGGCCCCGCGGGCGATCCCGCGGATGCCCGCAGCAGTGACGACAATTCGCAGAAAAGCCACGATCGGTTCTCCTCCCGATGGACATGCACACAGCGAGCCAGACAGCTCGCTGGCTCGAAACTAACCCGAGCCCACCTATTTGTCATCAGGAATCTTCGCCTCACAGGACCAGCAGCACCGCCAGCCACAGGCCAAACACGTAGGTTCCGAGCGACCCCACGAAGCGCAGCGGCTCGCCACGCTTGACCGTTTTCGCGGTGAGGAGCCCCAGCACGATGAGGTAACGCGCAGCGGTGGCCGCCACGATCAGCACAAGCACCAGCACCGAGGGCTCACGCAGGCCGTGCGCGAGGAAGAGCAGCGCAAAAAACGGCGCGTACTCGGCGGTATTGCCGTGCGCGCGCACGCGGCGATTGAGCGCGTGATCGTGGTCATCCGTGACGCCCATGGAAATGCGCGCCCGCTGGCGCGTCATGGACACGAGAAACCCGAGCCCGAAGAGCAGCAGGGCCAGGAGCGCGATGCAGGCGAGGACGACGGAGTCCAGGGTGGTCATGGTTTCAAATGCCGCCTGCTAAACACAACTCCAACGCCCGCGCACAGCGCGGCGCACAGGACCACGGTTAACGCCAAGACAAGCGCCATACCCGTAGCGATGCCAAGAGCAATACCGAAAGAACCTAGCGAGGAAGAAGCCCCAACCGCGCCTCCAAGGTTGCCGCCTACTACGAATGCGAGAAACGCTGCAGGAAGGGCAGCCAGGAAGCCGCCGGCAACTCCAAGCGAGCGAATCATCCGCGGGCGCTCCGACAAGATTTGGAAATGACCAACCAGCCGACGGGACAAGACGTACCCAACAGCGCACCCTCCGAGCAAACCTATTGCGATGGCTCCAGAGATCACGGCACTCCCTGCAACTTAACGTCGCAATTGAACGGCGCCGACTGGCGCCCGTTCGAATGGCTTGTTATGCCTCATGCTGGTCATTCGCTACTTACCGGCCACCGCCAGCAAAGCCTTAGGATTTGTCTGCGCGATGTTGAGCAAAGTACGTGCGGCCCCGCTGGGTTGCTTACGCCCCTGCTCCCAGCCTTGGAGCGTGCGAACGGACACACCAAGAAGCTTGGCGAATTGGGATTGTGACAACCCGGTACGCTCTCGCGCCTCGATTGCAGGTGACAGGACAACCTGGGTCATTCCCGCTTTCATTTGCTTTACGGACTCAAGCAACTCGGTAGCAAGATCACGCTTTTCCTCATATGCCCGCAGCTTGGCACCCGCGAGTGGTTTAGCTTTCGATGACACGACGAATCTCCTTTAGCTTTGGGCCTGTAATGTTGTCTGTCTTGGACTTCGCATAAATAAGCAGAAGTACGACTTCCTCTTCGACAGTGCGCGTGAAATAAATTATGCGAACCCCTCCGGACTTACCGGTTCCTGCACGGCGCCAACGGACCTTTCGAATACCACCCGATTGGGGCACTACGTCACCGGAATTCGGAAACTCGGCGATATATGCAGAAAATTCGCCACGCTCTTCTTCGCTCCAGTAAAGAGGCCATTGCTTCTGAAACACGAGAGTTTCCACAACGGTGAACATTCAGGGACTATACGCCCAAGGCGTATAGCTGTCCAACGGCTCTTTTCATGAGGCATAACGTGTAATGCTCAGAAGGATTTGCCGTTCAATTCGGCGCAAACCCGAGTCGTTTGGAAAATGTCGTCTTTGGATAAACGCCTTACCCTCCTTCGATTCCTGACGTTTTTTTCCCTGAAACCCGGCAGTGGGACACGCTTAATCTGCGTGCACAAAAGGGGCCAGGCCCCTTTACCTTGTTAAGGCAACGGATTGCACCGTCTGGCCCTCCACCCGGGTGTAGGTGTAATCGGTTGCTATAGCCGAACACCTACAGCCCCAGCAGCTTGTTGATGAGGTCCTTGCGCGCAACGGCATTCGCGCCGGGCGATTCGTAGTTTTTGGGCAGCCCCTTCACGTCATAGACGCCAATCGAAGATTCGTTGAGCCACTTGTTGCCCTCCGGCGACAGGAGATACTGGGCTAGCAGGCGGGCCGCATTGGGATGCTTGGCCTTGCTGCGCGCCGTCATGAAAATCATGCTTTCAATGCCGGTATCCAGATCGGGAATCACGATTTCCAGTGGAGCGCCTTTGGCCTTCATCGCGTTGACCGACGGCGCGCTGGTGGCGATCATGACCGCGCCCTCTCCGGCGGCGAGCGCCTGGGTCGCGGGCACCCCCGAAGGGAACACCCGCGGGCCCTGCGAGCGCACGCCTGTGACGTAGCCCTCTCCCAGCCGGTCGAGCAGAAGCGTCCACAGGTCGTAGTAGGCGTCCGCCGAGCGCGGGTCGCTGAGCAGCACCTGCCCTTTGAACCGCGGGCTCAGAACATCGCGCCAGTCCTTGGGCGCGTCGGCAGCTTTCACGCGGTCGGTGTTGTACACCATGATCCAGGGCAGGATGCTCACCGTCGCCGTCAGGCCGTCGGTGAACTTCGCGGGAAACTCGCCGCTTTCAAGCGCGGGAATGCCTGCCTTGGCGATGGGATCGAACCAGCCTTGCTGGATGCCTTCTTTGACGAAGGAATTGGGCACGTTGGACGCCAGCATGAAGTCAGCCGAAATGTTGCCGGCCGCGGCCTCGCTCGAATAGCGTTGCAACAGGGGCGCTGTGCTCAGGCGCACGAACTGCGTCTTGATGCCGTACTTCTTGCCAAAGCCGTCGACGATCCTCTCCCCGAACCCGGCCACCGACACGTAGAAAGTGACCTCGCCCTCGCGGCGTGCCGCCGCCACCAGCGCATCCAGGTCGGCCTGCGCCTTGCGGGCCGCGGCAGCTGTGACCTGCGGGGTGGCCTGCGCAAGCAGCAGCGGCTGCGCCGCCGATGGCGCGACGGAACGGCTGATGGCGCGCCCGTCAGCGGCGTTGCGCGTGTCGTCGCCCCAGGCGTGCAACGCCGTGAACGCCGCGCAAAGGATCAATGCTTGCAAACCGCGATGAAGCAGCCTCATGTTCGCCTCCTCCTTGTTGACTTCCCTTATGAACCACCTTTTTACCGGAATTCCTGCGAGTCCCTGCCGCATTGGCCGCACCTCGCCTTCATCGCCTACTTTGCGAGCGTCATCAGCACCCTGCTCGGAAACTCCGCACCCACATGGACTTCCTGCACCGAGGTGCGCCAGTCCGATTTGCGCGTCGTTGCGGGCGGCTGCGGCAGGCCGCCGTTGATGTCGAACCGGGGAAAGTTGCTGCTGGCGATTTCCACGCGGATGCGGCTGCCGGCTTTGAAGACATAGGCCGAATCCCACAGATCGATCTCGATCAGCGCGGGCTTGTCCGCGCGCTCGACCGACTGCATCCGCCTGATCCCCTCGGCCACATTCACGCAATAGCCGTCGGTGCGCACGTTGACCAGCTTCGCCGTGAAGTCCGTCGATTGGGCCGTGCTACGCACGTACAGCTGCGCCAGCACCGGGCCGGCCAGCTCCACGTCCTCGGCGAGATGCGCGGAGGTGAAGACCAGCACGTCCGCGCGCCGCTCCACCTCCGCCTGATTGACCACACCGCTGTGGCCGTACCAGTAGCCCAGGTGCCGGCCGCCTGCGGTGGGAACCGGGTTGTGCGGGTCGTGAATCCAGGTGTTGACGGCATGCCCCGCGGCGGGATGGTCGAGGATCATTCCATTGCCGTCCGAACTGTTGGCGCGCTCGCCGGCGAGATAAAGAGTTTTCTGCGAGGACGACGGCGGCCAGGTCTGCGACGCCCGCCACTCGTTCGGGCCCATCATGAAATAGCTCACGGGGGGCTTCGCGTCTTTGGTGCCTTTCTTTGGCCCGAGCGTCCTGTCGCACCAGTCCAAGACGCGCGCGCTGAGCCCAGCCGTGCCGCTCACAGCGGTAGCGCCGAACACCGCCTCGCCGGCTGTGTCCAACCGCACGACGTTGTGATAGGCCTCATGGTCCCATGGGCCCATGATCAGTTCATCCGTCGCGCCCTCGGCGCCGGGGCTATTTTCGCGGCGGGCGGCGATGGCCTTGTGCAGGTCGAGGTGGCCCTTGAGCAGGCCGTCGTACCAGCCGGAAATGCTCAAAATGGACACGTTTGCATTGGGTATGGTGCGCGTGGCATCGAACGCGCGCCAGAATTCGTCATAGCTCCAGCGGCGCACCCAGTCGCGCCAGTAGGGCACGACGATTTCCGCCGGGCCGAACACCTCCTCGATGGGTGTGAAGTTGACCGACTCCTCTGGCGCATCGGCCACCCATTGCAGCCGCTTCTGGGCGGCCTCGCGCGCCTCGTCGCTCAGCTTGGCCCGGCGCAGCCGGAACATGGCGTTCTTGGCCACCCAGCGCAGATTGAACACCAGCTCGAACGCGCCGCCGCTGTGGACCCAGCCCTCGTAGGGGTTGGCGGCGGTGAGGTAGGCAATGGCGCCGCGCAGGTGCGGCGGATTCGCGGCCGCCGCCTGCAGGGACGTAAGGCCGATATAGGAGCCGCCATAAATGGCCACGTCGCCGTTGCTCCAGGGCTGCTGGGCAATCCACTCAACCGTGTCGTAGCCGTCCTCGGCCTCGCTTTGAAAGGGGGCCCATTCGCCCTCGCTCTCAAATCGGCCGCGCGTGTCCTGCACGACCACGGCGTAACCGCGCTCGACGGCATCAAAGGGATGGAACAGCATCGCCGTGGTGTACTGCGGGTGGATCTTGTTGTAGGGCGTGCGGTTCAGCAGCACCGGAAAGCGCCCTTCGCGGCTGGAACGGTAAAGGTCGAAGCGCAGCACGGTGCCGTCGCGCATGCGGCAAGACATGTTGCGTTCAACGATCAGTGACGTTGACGCCTTATCGGCCATGGCCTTCTCCTTTTGGTTTAGGGGAAATGGGGTCATGCCCCTTTCTTGCTCCGAGCGGAACACACCAGCAATTTAGCAACCTTCATCACCCCTAGCCGAGAGGACGCAAGCCAGTGTTCCAACAATAGCGGAAATTCCAAGAATCCAAGCGCCAACGAGCTTCCAACGCTCGCGTTGCTTGCCCTTCGCGGCCGTTGACCTTTTAATTGACTTCTTCGAAGGCTTTGCATGGGAAGGAGTGATATGCCGCCTTACGTTACGCTCAGAGACGCGCGGCTTCTTGCGCGTCCCCAGCAGCGACTGGTTGGGCCTCAGGTTCCAATTGGTGGGCCTCAAAGTACGAAAGGAGATGCGAATATCGAAACGCCAACTTCGAATTGGAGGTTTTTTAATGAAGTTGCAGCTGCTCCTCAACGAACTTCCGCGCTCTTGAGTAGAGGTCGCTGTGATGTCTATGCGTTACCGCATGCCGGAATCGCTCCCCGAGGTAATGAAGGATCCAGATCCCATCGGCGTCCTGAGCCAACATTCCTAAGCAAAGTTCGGCCAATGCTCGATTATTCGCCGAATAAACGTCCTGTTCTTGATTATTCTTGTGAGCTTCCAGGAATGCCACAACCCGAGGACCAATGACGATTCTGGGATATTGAGCGTAAATGCTTTCCAGTTCGTACGCGCGTGCCACGGCCGCACCGTAGAGTTCACCCGGATGTATCTCGACACCCCAGGCAACATCAATGGCACCTCGGAGCGGGCGTCGCGATGCAAGCCCCATAAAGCAAAGACTTCCAGCGGAACCAAAGACGTTGAATACGCTATTGAGCGGACACTTGATGTTCTTGTCGCCCAAGCAAACAAATGAGACGAGCCCATCCGACCATCTTTGAGTGGTGACACGCGCACGGCTCATCTCGTCCCAAAGAACCTTCTGCTCGTCCGACAACGACGCGCGGAACGGGGACTCTGGGCGGTCGCGTTGACCCTCGCGCAGCATGTCGTCCGCGCGGACTTGTAGCCTAAGTATCGACCCAATGCTGTCTTTCAGCGTGCTGATGAATTGCTTGTGATCCTCTTCTGTTTTGAAGACCGGCAGCAATCCTTGACCCTTCAATGCATCGCGCTGGCCTAGGAGGTCGATGAAGCTGATCAGGTAGTTATAGGCATTCCACTGCTCCGGAGCCTCTTCCGCATCAGTGGCTGTCATGTGTTTCCTGAGGCCCAACGTTCCGCACCACCCGCGCGCGCCGCTATTGCGCGAGTCGGCGTGGGTGCGGGGGTTAGTTGTCTCATTTGAGTACGGGCCGAAGCTCGCCCGCGCGCAACCGCTCCAGATGCGAGAGACGGCCCTTAAAATCTTCGGGCGACAGCAGACCCTCTCGATACAACGTGCGCAAAAAATCTTCGGCCGTCTCAGCACTCTTACGGTTGTTGCACTGGCGACAAGATGCCACCAAATTGAGGTAGGAATTGTTCCCGACCGGGCGCGAAACTACGTGCTCTATGACATGATTTTCAGAGTTGAGGTTGACGTGGCAGTAGAAGCACCTTTGACCCTCGCGCTCAAGAATCAGCTTCCGGTTCTCCGCGACCGTAAAGAAGTCCATCTGCTCCAGAGACAAGCCGGCGTCCGGCGCGGCGACCGGAATGACGCCGGGAATTTCAAGCGGCGAAAAAAATCGCACTCGTGTACCGGTGCGCTCGCTGCTCAAGACCTTGATGCACCCCTTCGCTTCGAGACTCTTGAGCTTTTCGTAGATGGTGTTCTCAGAGGGCGGCGCACCTGCAGTGCCGATGCCTGTAGCTATCTTCTTCCGCGCGGATTTGAAGCCGATCGTCGCTTCGGATTGACCCACTGCAATCGTGTGGCGCGCAATAAAAAGGTAAATCGATTGCTCGTACACGTCCAGCCTCGGTGCGAGGTGGTCCTGGAACTGGATGAACAATGCGCCAAAATCGGTCATGGATTGAGACAACTAACGTCACCTTTCAACGGCGCGCTGTTTTAACGCGCGGCCGTTGTAACGGCTTGTTAAGGCGCACCTTACTCACGAGAGGGAATTGGTCTGGAAATTCTATTGATTCAGTGGAAAGATCAATATCGAGATCCGGCCAGTACAAATGCTTTGCACTTTGAAGCTCTACGTTCACCAGCTGTGCAATGGCGGCGTCTTTAAACCAAGGAAAATTCTCAAAAGACAAGAAGTGTTCCTTGCCCTCGATGAGCATCCAGAATCCGTGCACTGAGACGTTCGTAACCTCAACCGGGGAAGTGCGTTTTCCAGGCTTTACGGATTTCATTTTCATGCTTCTGAATGAGCGCAGGGAACGACGTTGATTTGTTGCGTGCTTAGGCCACCATTGACGACCAGGGAAATGGTAGGTTCCAACCAGAATTTCGCCTCTCCGCGGGGACCGTGCACATGTACGTGCATTCTCGGCTCTTCTCTAGAGTAAAAGTAAAAGCGGTAAGGACCTTCTCGGAGAATCGTGGGACTCATGCTGCAATGGTACCCCGAAGGAATAGCGACTGCGTTTGGTGCGCCTCCAGCAGCACGGCCGAGCCTGCGTAGCAGGCCGTGCGGTCCCTCTAACACCGGTGATATCCGGCGTCGCATTGCGAAAGACACATGAAATCAAGATTCTGAGAACGAGGTGCACCGCTCAGACTTCCATCAGGCATTTCCTGGCGCACCTCCAGTGCGATGGCTCGACGCTACCGCCCACCCACCCCCAAATGCGCATCCAGCTCATCCGGCCTTCTCAACAGGTCGATGGAGCTTGCCGCATGCACGATGCCGCCGCGCTCGAGGATGATGGCCTGGTCGGTGATCTCCAGCACCTTGCGCGCGTGCTGCTCGACGACGATGGCGGAGAGCCCTTCGTCGCGGATCAGTCGTCGCACCACCTCCAGCACCTGCGCGGCGATGAGGGGGGCGAGGCCTTCGAGGGGTTCGTCGAGCAGGAGTAGCGCCGGGTTCAACATGAGTGCGCGGCCGATGGCTAGCAGTTGCTGCTCGCCGCCGGAGAGCTGCGAGCCGAGGTTGTTGCGCCGGCCTTCCAGCTGCGGAAAAAGCTGGAACACGCGCGCCACCGTCCACGGCCCGGGGCGCGCGATGGCGGTGAGGTTTTCTTCGACGGTGAGCGACTTGAAGATGTTGCGCTCCTGCGGCACCCAGCCCACGGCGCCTGCAGCGTGGGTTGCGCGCTGGTCGGGGCGCAGGCCCGTCACGTCCACGCCCGAGAGCAGCACGCGCCCGGCGTGGCGCTCGGTGAGGCCCATGATGCTCGCGATGAGCGTGCTCTTGCCCGCGCCGTTGCGCCCGAGCAGCGCGAGCGACGCGCCCGCGGACAGCGTGAACGACACGCCGTTCAGGATGCTCGCGCCGCCGTAGCCGGCGACGAGGCCGCTCACTTCCAGTAGTGGGGCCTTGTTGGCCTGGACATCAGCCATGGTTTCCCTCGCCCAGGTACACGGCGCGCACGCGCGGGTCGGCGGCAATCTCGGTGCCCGTGCCTTCGGCAAACAGCGCGCCACCCACCATCACGGAGATGCGGCTGGCGAAGCTGAACACCAGGTCCATGTCGTGCTCGATGAGCAGCACCGTCACGTCGGCCGGCAATGCCGCCAGCGTATCGAGGATTTCCCTGCGCTCGCCCTCGGGCACGCCGGCCACCGGTTCATCGAGCAGCAGCACGCGCGGCCGGCAGGCGATGGCGATGGCCACCTCCAGCAGGCGGCGCTTGCCGTAGGGCAGCTCGGCCGTGGGCCGCGACATCACGTCCGCCAGCCGAAAGCGCTCGAGGATGTCAGCGGCTTCGTCGCGCACCACGGCGCTGGCCCCCAGCCGCGGCCAGGCACGCGCGCCGAGTCTGTGCGATTCACTTGCAGCAAGGGCGACACTCTCCAGCGGAGTCAGTTGCGCGAAGAGCTGGTTGATCTGGAAGGTGCGCACCAGGCCGCGCCGCACGCGCTGGTGCGGTGCGAGCGCGGTGATGTCCTTGCCCTGTAGCTCGATGCGCCCACCGGATAGCGGGAGCACCCCGGTGAGCAGGTTGATCAGCGTGGTCTTGCCCGCGCCGTTGGGGCCGATCAGCGCATGGCGCGCGCCTTCGGCGATGGCGAGCGACACGTCCTGCGTGGCGGCAATGCCGCCGAAGCGCTTGTTGAGCGCGAAGGTGGCAAGCGCCGTCATGCGCCGCCCTTCCGCACTGCGTCGCCGCGGGCGAACCACCGCCATGGCCGCACGATGAGGCGCAGGCGCTCGCGGCCGATCAGCACGAGGCCGGCGAGGATGGCGCCGACCCAGAACTGCCAGTACTGCGGCGTGAGCGCGGCCAGGCGGTCGTGCAGCAGCGTGAACACCACCGCGCCGATGGGCCCGCCGTAGAGCCAGCCCGTGCCGCCGATCACCAGCACCAGCAGCGCCTCGGCCGAGCGGTGGAAGGCGAGCACGTCGAGCGAGGCAAATGACGTTGACTGCGAAAGGAGTGCCCCTGCCATGCCCGCCATGGTGGCGGCGAGCGTGTTCACCGCCGCGAGGCGCCGGTTGACCGGGATGCCGATGGCCGCGGCGCGCAGGCGGTTGTCGCGGATGGCCTTCAATCCCATGCCGAAGGGCGAATGCACCACGCGGCGTGCAACGAGAAAGAGAACGAAGAGTGTCGCCAGGCTGTAGAGATAGGCGGTGCGGCCCGACATGTCGAACTCGAAGCGGCCGAGGATCGGGCCCACCGCCACGCCCTGCAGGCCGTCGGTGCCGCCGGTGAGCCAGGCCATCTTCGCCGCAACTTCATAGGTGATGAGCGCGATGCCCAGCGTCACCATGAGGCGCGTGAGGTCGGTGCCGCGCAGGATGAGCACGCTCGACACAAGCCCGAAGAGCGCCGCGCCTGCTGCTGTGGCGGCGAGGCCCAGCAGCGGGTCGGGGTGGATGTGCTTGGCGAAGAGCGCCGCGGCATAGGCCCCGAAGCCGAAGAAGGCCGCATGCCCGAGCGAAATGATCCCCGCGTAGCCGAGAATGAGGTCAAGCGAGAGGGCAAAGAGTGCGAAGATCGCCATTTCGTTCAGGAGCAGGTAGTGGCGCGGGAAGAGGAAGTACGCCGCCACGGGCACCAGCCAGAAGGCGAACTCCAGCGCGCGCCAGCGCGAGGCCGCCTGCAGCGCTGCGCGCGCGGACGCTTTCACGCTCGATGGTCCCGATGGTGCATTGGCCACGGCTAGCGGCCCCCGCGCGCAAAGAGCCCCTGCGGGCGCACCATCAGGATGGCGATCATCAGGCAGTAGATGATGAAGGCGCCGAGATTGGGCACGTAG
>CANJRC010000088.1 GCA_947476535.1 Betaproteobacteria bacterium | reverse complement strand
TGGTGTGGCCGCAGTGGGTGCACCTGCAGTTCGGCGAGACGCTGCTGGTGCATGGCGCCGCGGGCGGCGTGGGCCTGGCCGCCATCGACATCGCCAAGATCCTCGGCGCGCGCGTCATCGCCACCTGCGGCTCGGAAGAAAAGATGCGCATGTGCCGCGACCACGGCGCCGATGAAGTCATCAACTACCGCGTCGAGGATTTTCGCGAGCGCGTGCTGGCCCTGACCGGCGACCAGGGTGTCAACGCGGTGTACGACCCGGTGGGCGGAGACGTGTTCATGCAGTCGCTGCGCTGCATGGCCCCCGAGGGCCGCATCGTGCCCATCGGTTTCGCCAGTGGCACCGTCCCGCAGATCCCCGCCAACATCCTGCTGGTGAAGAACCTCAAGGTGCTGGCGCTCAATTACGGCTACTACTGCGGCCAGTGGGGGCGCGACCCGAAGCTGCACAAGGACATGGGCAAGGTGTACGAGCCGCTGGTGCGCCATTCCATGAACCAGATGTTCCAGTGGGTCAACGAAGGGCGCATGCGCCCGGAGATCAGCCATGTGTTTCCCTTTGATCGCTGCAAGGAGGCCATGGCCGCCGTGCTCGGCCGCGACGCCATCGGCCGCGTGGCCGTGGTGTTCGATGAAGAGGCCAGGCGATTGGGCTTGTGAGGCTCCGCGCCCGGCCCGCATTGCCGTGCAATATCCCGCTGGGCGCCGGCCATCAAGAAACGAAAGACGCGATGAACGCACACACCAATGCAGTAAGCAGCGCTGAAACGAGAGCGCGCACGAGCGCGCGCCTGCAACAACACCGCGATGCCGCCGGCCTGGCCGCGATGCGTATGGAAATGCACCAGGGCGTTGCCGTGCATCGCATGGGCACGGGGCCCGCGCTGGTGTTGCTGCATGGCGGGCGCGGTTCCTGGTGCCACTGGATCCACAACATCGTCCCGCTGTCGCGACACTTTTCGCTGCATGTGCTCGACCTGCCTGGCTTTGGCGTGTCGGCACCGGTGCCGCGCGAGTGGCCCTACGCTGACTATCTCTCGCTGCTATCGAAGGCACTGGCGGAGATCACCGACGGCCGGCCCTTTCTCCTCGCCGGGTTTTCCTTTGGCGCGCAGACTGCGGCCATGCTCACGGCGCACCACCTGGGCGAGCAGGTCCGGCGCCTGTCGCTGCTCGCCCCCGCGGGCTGGGGCAATGACGGCGACATCGGGCGCGAGAGCCGAAAAAGCCTGCGCGATGTCACCACCGTCGAGGGACGGCGCGAAGTATTTCGACACAACCTGGGCACCAACCAGATCGCCGACCCCGTTCGGATCACCGAGCACACTGTCGACCTGCTGGAATACAACATCGCGCACAGCGTCTTCCACAGTCCGCAGGCAGGCTCCCTGCCGGTGCTACTGGATGCGTTGCCGAAAATCCATTGCCCGCTGCAGGTGATGGCTGGCGAGCGCGACATCCTGCAAAAACCATCGCTGGAATGGCGCATGGCGCGCATTCGCGAGGCGGCGCCGCAGGTAATCGTCGAGCCGCTCGCCGGCGCCGGTCATTGGGCGCAGTACGAAGTGCCCGAGGCCTACAACCAGCACCTCATTGCGTTCATGCAGTCGCAGTCGTCGGGCAGGCAATAGCGGCGATGCGTTCCGCCGCCCCGTCGCTCGCGCGGCGCGCCTTTCTCGCGCGCAGTAGCGCGCTGGCCCTGGCATCGTTCGGATCCCTGGCATCGCTTGCCGGCTGCGGTCGATCCCAGGCGACGCTGGAACGCCTGGCGCCGGACGCCGTCATCCTCGCTTTCGGCGACAGCCTCACCTTCGGCACGGGCGCGGGCAACGGGCAGAGTTATCCCGCGCAGCTCGAACGACTGGTCGGCCGCAAGGTCATCGCCGCCGGCGTGCCCGGAGAAGTGTCCGCGGCCGGGCTGGCGCGCCTGCCCGGCATTCTGGACCAGGTACAGCCCAGGCTCGTCATCCTGTGCCATGGTGGCAATGATTTCCTGCGCCGGCTCCCCGATGCCCAGGTCGCCGACAACCTTCGCGCCATGATCCGCGTGGCGCGCCAGCGCGGGGCCAACGTGATGCTGGTCGGCGTTCCCAAGCCCGGCTTTTTTCCGTCGGCCCCTGACTTCTATGCCGACATCGCCTCGGAATTCGCCATCCCTTACGAGGAGAAAGCGCTGAAAAAGATCCTCACCGATAACGCGCTGAAATCGGACATGATCCACCCCAATGCCGCCGGCTACGCACTATTCGCGGGGGTGCTGGCCGAACTGCTCAGGAAAAGCGGTGCCGTCTAGGACGAAATCCGAAGCCAGGCCGTGTACCGGGCCAGGGTCATGCAACAACGCCGCTTGAATTCCTCCCGGCAAGGGTTCACGATGCGCGCCATGAATGCGTTCGGCAATCTGCGCGGGAAACTGAATTGGCTGGCATTGACGGCCGTGCTGGCGGTGCTCGCTTCGGGCGGCTGCGCCACGGTGCCCAAGGCGTTCCCGAACCTGGCGGAGCCCTCGCAAGCCCCGGCCCGACCCACCGTTGCCGGTCGACCCAAGATCGCCCTGGCCCTTGGTTCCGGCGGCACGCGCGGATTCGCGCATGTCGGCGTGATCAAGGCGCTCGAGGCGGCCGGCATCAGGCCCGACCTGATCGTCGGCACCTCGGCCGGCGCCGTGGTCGGTGCCCTCTATGCCTCCGGCCACGACGGCCGAGCGCTGGAGGCCATCGCCATGGACATCGAGCCCCTGTCCCTGCTCGACGTGGCGCTCCTAGAAGGCGGCAGGATTCGCGGCGTCGCCCTGCAGGACTTCATCAACCGGCAGCTCGACGGCCGCGCCATCGAAGCCCTGCCGCGTGAATTCGCGGCGGTGGCGACACGCGCCTCCGACGGCGCCATGGCGGTGTTCAATCGCGGCAACGCCGGGCTCGCGGTGCGCGCGTCGAGCGCCATTCGTTGGCGCTTCATCTGGCCCGTGATCGGCGGCGAAGCCTATGTAGACGGCGTGGATGTCAGCCCGGTGCCGATCCGCGCCGCGCGCGCCATGGGTGCCGACGTGGTGATCGGTGTGAACGTCATCGTGCGCCGTGACCGCATGGATGAGAGCACGCGCTGGAAGAGTTACTACGAATATCGCCTGCGCATGGTGGATGCCGAAGCGCGTGAAGCCGACGCCATCATCCATCCGGACACCGGCGAGTCGGCGGGCATGTCCTCGGATTACCGACGGCAGGTCATTGCCGCCGCCGAAGCCGCCACCCGTGAGCAACTCGGCCGCATCCAGGCGGCCATTGACTCGAAGACACGCATCGCCGCGCCGGCACAAAAGGATCGCCTCGCGGCCGCCTTATAACCATGATAATAATTGTAGTATTGATAAAGACGCTGTGTGGCGCCACTGATGTATTTGATAACTTCTTAGAGGACAGCCACGATGGGACACCGACTTTCAAAGATCTACACCCGTACCGGTGACGCCGGCGAGACCGGTCTCGGCGACGGGTCGCGCGTGCCGAAGGATGGGCTGCGCATTGGCACGCTGGGCGACGTGGACGAGCTGAACTCATGCATCGGCCTGCTGCTGGCCGAACCCCTGCCTGACAACGTGCGCGCAGCGCTCGAAGGCGTGCAGCACGACTTGTTCGACCTCGGCGGCGAGGTATGCATTCCGGGCCACACCAGCATGAAGGACATGCAGGTGGATCGCCTGGAGAAGCTGCTCGACGGATTCAATGCCGACCTGCCACCACTGAAGGAGTTCATCCTCCCCGGCGGCACGCGTCCCGCCGCTCTTGCCCACCTCGCGCGTACTGTCTGCCGCCGCGCCGAGCGCGCACTGGTGTCACTCGCTAATCACGAGGCGGTGAGCGAAGTCTCACGGGTCTACCTGAACCGACTGTCCGACCTGTTGTTCGTGCTCGGCCGCGTGCTCAATCGCGCGGGCGGCGGCACGGACGTGCTGTGGCAGCAGGGCAAGAATCGCTGAGAGAGAAACCTGCATCGCACCGCTGAATTCGCATAGCGGCAGCTACATGGCACTGAAATTAGCAGCGCGGCCGAGCCTGCGGAGCAAGGCCGCACAGTCCCGACTCAAGCAGTGTGACTGAGCTTGCGTAGCAAGCTCACGCGGCCCCACCCTGCCGAGCCTGCGGAGCAGGCTGTGCCGCCCCTCTAATCAGCCTTCGCCCCCGAATCCTTCACCACTTTCGCGTACTTGTCGTACTCGCGGCGCACGAAGGCAGAAAAATTCTCCGGTGTGTTGTTGGCTATGGGAGCGGCCCCCATCTCCTCGAGCCGCTGGCGCACGTCAGACAGTGCCAGGATGCGCACGACCTCCGTGTTGAGCCGCACCACCAGTTCGCGCGGCGTGCCTGCCGACACGAAAACGCCGAACCAGGTCGTGAGATCGAAGCCGGGCACGCCCGACTCTTCCACCGTGGGGATATCGGGAACGAACGGCGAACGCTTGTCGGTGGTGACCGCCAACGCCCGCAGCTTGCCGGCCTTCACCTGCGGCAGCGAATTGGCCAGGTTGTCGAACATCAGCTGCACCTGCCCCCCGAGGAGGTCCTGCATCGCCGGCGCGCCACCCTTGTACGGAATGTGCGTCATGCGCACGCCCGCCATGGTGTTGAAGAGCTCGCCGGCGAGGTGCCCGGTAGAGCCGGTGGAGCCAGAGCCAAAATTCAAGCCGCCCGGCTTTGCCTTGGCCAGCGCAATCAACTCGCGCACGTTGCTTGCGGGCACCAGCGGGTTCACCACCAGGATGTTGGGCACTTGCGCCACCAGCGCCACTGCGACGAAGTCCTTGAACGGATCGTAGGAGATCCGGCTGTAGAGGCTTGGGTTGATCGCGTGAGTCGCTACCGCCCCCATCAGCAGCGTATAGCCGTCGGGCGCGGATTTCGCAACCATGTCGGCGCCAATGTTGCCGCCGGCGCCCGTACGGTTCTCCACCAGTACCGGCTGCATCCAGGCGTCAGTCAGCTTCTGCCCGATGAGTCGCCCCATCAGGTCCAGCGGCCCGCCGGGCGGATAAGGAACGACGAAACGGATCGGTTTGACCGGATAGGGCTGCGCCATGGCCGCGCCGCCGGTCACGCTTGCGCCGACCAAGAGGACCAGCGCAAGAATGCGGCGCCAGCGGGCTGGATGCAGATGCGTGTCAATAATGGAAAGCTCCCCCACAAAAAAAAGGACGCACCCGGGGTGCGTCCTTTGGTCGTACCTAAGGCAAAGTCCCTATTGGTCTGACTCGGTAAAGACCTCGTCGCGTTTCTTCTGGAGGAAGGGCAGCGTGATGACGATGAGCAAGAGGATCGCCAGCACCAGCATCACCGCACTGATTGGGCGCTGGAAGAACACCGTGGGGTCGCCGCGGGACAGCAGCATGGCGCGGCGCAGGTTCTCTTCCATCAATGGGCCGAGGATGTAACCCAGCAGCATCGGCGCCGGCTCGCTCTCGGTCTTCACGCAGATGTAGCCGAACAGGCCGAACAGCGCGGTGAGGATCGAGTCGAAGGCGCTGTTCTGCACCGAGTACACGCCGATGGTGCAAAACAACAGAATGGCCGGGTACAGGATGCGATACGGCACGGTGAGCAGCTTGATCCACATGCCGATCAGCGGCAGGTTCAGAATCACCAGCATCAGGTTGCCCACCCACATCGAGGCAATCATGCCCCAGAAGAGGTCCGGCTTCTGCGTCATGACCTGCGGTCCCGGTGCAATGCCCTGAATCATCATGGCGCCGATCATCATGGCCATGATGGCGTTGGACGGAATGCCCAGGGTCAGCATCGGGATGAACGACGTCTGCGCGGCGGCGTTGTTGCCGGCCTCGGGTCCCGCGACGCCTCGGATATTGCCCTTGCCGAAGGGCTCGCGGTCCTTGGTCAGCTTCTTTTCCACCGCGTAGGCGCCGAAGGAACCCAGCAATGCTCCGCCTCCGGGCAAGATGCCCAGCGCAGATCCAAGGATGGTGGCGCGGATGATGGAGGGCACACAGTAAATGAACTCATCCATGCTGGGCAGCAGCTTGCCGACCTTGGCCGTGAACACCTCGCGATGCTCTCCCTGCTCAAGATTTAGGATGATTTCGGCGTAACCGAAGGTGCCCATGGCGATGGCAACGAAGCCCAGGCCATCCGAGAGTTCAGGCACGCCGAAGGTGAAGCGCGCCACCCCCGAATTCACGTCAGTGCCGATGAGACCCAGCAGCAGCCCGAGAATCACCATCGCAACCGCCTTGACCACCGAGCCGTGCGCGAGAACCACCGCACCGACCAGTCCCAATACCATCAGGGAGAAATACTCTGCAGGGCCGAATTTCAGGGCCACTTCCGCGAGGGGCGGCGCCGCTACGGCAATCAGCAACGTCGCCGCAGAACCGGCAAGGAAGGAGCCGATGGCCGCAATGCCCAGCGCCGGGCCCGCTCGCCCCTGTCGTGCCATCTGGTAACCGTCCAGCATGGTGATGGCCGACGATGTCTCGCCCGGCAGGTTCACCAGGATGGCGGTGGTGGAGCCGCCGTACTGCGCACCGTAGTAAATACCGGCCAGCATGATCAGTGCGGACGTGGGTGACAGGGTGAAAGTCACCGGCAACAGCATGGCGATGGTGGCCAATGGCCCGATGCCGGGCAGCACGCCGATCAGCGTGCCCAGGAGCACCCCGATGAAGCAGTACCACAGGTTGGTCAGCGACAGCGCGACGCTAAAGCCCAGGCCCAGATTGCTCAGTAGTTGTTCCATGCTTACCCCCTCAACTCAGGCCAGACCGGGAATGGCAGCCCCAGGCCGTAGACGAATGCAGCGGCGCAAAATATCCCCAATCCGATCGCAAGGAACAGGATCTCCTTGAACTTGAACTCATGGCCGGCGAGGGACGCCCCGAAAACCAGGATGATCGTGGTGATGACGACGCCGAGCGGCTTGAGCAGGTAGCCGAAGAGCACGGTCACCAGCAGGATCCAGGACAGCGAACGCTTGCCGAAGGAGGAAAAGAACAGCACGATCGCCAATCCGTTTACCAGCATCGCGAACCAGGGATGAATCCCGACCAGTATCGCCTGCTGCCAGAACGCAAGTCCGCCGATGACGATGCTTGCGAGCATGAAATTGCGCCGGAAATCGAACAGTCGCCATGAATGCTCAAGATGGGACTTGAACGACCGCGCGACAACGATGATTCCCAACAGCGTCAGCAAACCGCCGAGCCAGGTTGGGAAATAGGCTGGGCCCATCCTCAGGGCAGAGCCCATCGAGTAGTTGCGTGCGACAAGCACGAACGCAATGCCAAACCCGATATACATCAGTCCAGCCCAGAAATCCTTGCCATTCTTTATCTGCATGAACCCTCCTCCTCTAAGGATGGCGCGTATTCTGCCATGAATAGTCGCATTGATGTCATTGGAATTTTAGCGCTGGAACCCTGCAGCCGGGCGGTGCAGCTACCCTGTGCGATTCAGTCAATCGTCAGGCCCTGCGTAGGCCCCCCATGCTACTTGTCGCGCTCCTCATACTTGTCCATGTAGGACACGAGCCTTGCACTGGTCTGGCGCAGGCGCTGCGACAGCATCATCACCAGTTCCATCAGTATCTTCGCGCCGAGGATGGGCTGCTCGAGAATGATGCGCGCGAGATTCTCCCGCGTGAGCACGGCAACGAGGCAGCGCTCAGCGGCAATGCAGGAGGCGAAGCGCGGCTCGCCGTCGATCATCGACATTTCGCCCACCGTCTTGCCTGGGTCGAGCACCGCGATGAGGCGCGGCGCATTCCAGCGATCCTGCTTGAAGACCTCGATGCGGCCCTCGATCAGCAGCATCATGAAATCACCGGCATCGCCCTCACGGATGATTTCCACGCCCGACTCGGCGCGATACACCTTCATGAAGTTGCTCATGAGGCGGATTTCGGCCAGGTTGAAATTCTCGAACAACGGGGAGCGCTCGATGAGCGTGTGCATCTGCCCGGCGTAGCCGGTGGCGTCGCCAAGCGATTCGAGGTGTTGCAGACGGCCTGATTCGGCGGTTTCGCTCATTGTGTCCCTGGCGTGGGCATATCCAGTCCGGGCGCGACTGCTCGCTGCGCATTATGCACAATTCCGCAACGGGCGGCTATCCGGGCAGCACCTACATAAATACTGGCAAGTGAACCAGGATCGGCCATTGGTTCGGACGGCTTGCCGCCACGCCGCCATGCAGCAGCCCGCTCATCGTGCAATTCGTGCGCCGCATCAGCGGATCAACCAGTAGCTCGATGCCAGCCAACCCAGGAGCGCCCCAATGACGTGCGGGTCACCCAACACATCCCGCGCCGCGTCGGCGCCGGCGCCGCGCGCGTAGATGGCGTACAGATAGCGAAACAGCCCGTAGAGAACAAAGGGCACGGTCCAGATCAACTTGTCCGTTCCGTGCATGGCCACCGTCTGCGTATCCATCGTGTAGAGGGCATAGCCGATGGCCGATCCTGCCGCGCAGATGCCGATCAGCGGATTGAGCAATGCCGGCGAATAGTCTTGCAATGAGCGTCGCTGGGGCACGACCTCCCTCCCGGAAGAATCGCCGTCGGATGCGAGGCTCTCCAGTTCAGCGCGTCGCTTGGCAAACCCCAGGAACAAGGTCAGCATGAGGCCGCAGCCGAGCAACCAGCGCGAGGGCTCGATGCCGACGCCCAGCGTGCCGGCGAGGAGGCGCAGCATGAAGCCCGCGGCGATCAGGAACACATCCAGGATGGCGACGTGCTTGAGGCCGGCGCTGTAGGCCATGTTGATCGCGATGTAGGCCAGCGCAATCACTGCCGCCGTAACCGACGCGGAGAACGCCCACAGCAAGCCGCCAATCCAGAGCAGAAGCGCCCAGGCCAGGGCAACAGGCACGCTAACATCGCCACTGGCCACCGGGCGGGCGCGCTTGTGCGGGTGCGCCCTGTCCGCGTGGCGATCCATGATGTCGTTCAACACGTAGACGCCGCTGGAGACAAGGCAGAAGCCGCCAAACAAGGCTGCTACCCGGATGACGAGATCATGATCCGACCAGCCGTGACCGAAGATCAGGCCGACCAGCACGAAGCCGTTCTTTACCCACTGGTACGGGCGCATCAGGCGCCACAGCGCGGCGACCTTCCTCATCGGCAGCATTCCATTGCGGCGCTTCTTATCCGCGGCGGCATCATCTTACGGGGCAGCTTGCGCCATCGAAATAACGCTCGCAGAAGTCGCAATGCCCCTGCGGCAGATAGCGCGGCATCGCATAGTAGCGCTGCCTCACCTTGGCGAGCACCTGGTCGCGGTAGACCGGGTACTTGAAGCCGCGCCCCAGCACCACATGAAAGGCGGCGCCGGCGATGTCGAACTGCCGGTACTCCACCGAATCGAAGTAGGGCCGATAGTCCTCGTCGCGCGGCGGCGACTTGCGCAGCACCGCGATGTTGCGCCCGGCGAACTGGCGAAAGTCGGTCGCGATGTCGTCGTGGCGC
The DNA here is from genome assembly GCA_947476535.1 of Betaproteobacteria bacterium. Lineage (GTDB taxonomy): Bacteria > Pseudomonadota > Gammaproteobacteria > Burkholderiales > SG8-39 > CAIYPG01. Next base: position 8,185 of record CANJRC010000088.1, on the reverse strand, counting down.
GCATGCGAAGACGCCTCGCCGAACACGAACACATAGCGCCCACGGTAATAGGATGCCGTCACCGCAGCCGAATACCCGTCTGCGGCCAGCTCGAACTCTCCCTCATAGGGCTTGAGCTCCTTGAGCACATCGTGAATCCGGAAGTGGAACACCACGCCATCGTAGATGCGCAGGCCCTGCCAGCGCTCCAGGGGCAGGCCCGCGCTGGCGAGGATGCCGGCGACATGCACGGCGCTGAACACGCCCAGGAAAATGGCGGAGGCCTTGAGCGCGCGCCGCGACAACAGCAGTGCACAGGCAGCGAAGAAGAACGGCACGAAGGACAATACCCAGTGCAGGCCAATCTGCTTGAACGAAGACAGCAGCGCGAAGAGCAGGAAGGGCAGCCCGCCGAGGATGGCCAGGACACGCAACGAAGCATCGCCGCGGATGCGGCCCAACCAACTGCGCCATCCGCGCTCGCGCGCCTGCATGACCAGCGCAACCAGCGCAACCGGTGACAAGGTGTACAGCACCGTGGCCACATAGAGCGCCGGGGTGCGCCATGACCAGCCGGCATCATCGTGCCGGTTGTACAGGTTGAACATCAGGTTGGCCCAGCAATTCTCGAAATTCCAGTACAGATTGACGGCCACAAATGGCAGCGCCGCCGCGCAGGTGATGAGAAAGCCGCGCCAATGACACTGGCCGCGCGGCGATGCCAGCACGACACCAAGAAATGCCATCCCGAGCAACGCGGCGAAATATTTCGAGAGGAAGGCCAGGCCGAGAAACACACCTGCAGCGATGAACCAGGCGGTGCGCTCGCCGCCATTGCGGTTGTCGCCGCTTGCGTCGCCGATTGCGCCACCGCGTTCTCCGACTCGTTCAGAATGCGCGCGCCAGAACGCCAACCCGGCGAGGAACGACCAGAAGACCAGTGGCGTATCGGTGGTGATGAAGACATTCCATACCTGCACCGGCACGAGCAGGAGGCCGATTGCGGCAAGGGCAGCCCGATCCTCACCCTGCGCATCCGCTCCCGCATCTCCACGATGGCGCAGCACGGCATGCAGCACCAGCGCCATTGCAGCGGGCAACACCGTGATCGGCAGGCGCAGCAGCCAAGGCGCATCGGAAATTCTCAGAAGCAGGGCCAGCAACCACCCGACCATCGGCGGATGGTCGTAATACCCCAGAGCCGGCGCCGCGCCCCAGTAGATGAAGTAGGCCTCGTCGCCGGTGATAGGGAACACCGCCGACAGCCACAGCTTGAACGCAAGTGTGGTGGCGACCAGTGCATAGAACCAATGACGGGGCGCAAAGGTCATCGACGTCGGCGTCATCGGCCCGGCACGACTACGAAGCGGCACGCAAAGTAATCGTCCGCGCCTACTTGGATGCCGCTTTCGCAGCCGACTTCACCTGCGCCCGGCGCTTACGGACGCCCGCGGCCAGTACTTCCAGCACCGGTACGCTGTCCTCCCAGCCCAGGCAGGCGTCGGTAATGCTCATGCCGTATTCGAGCGGCTTGCCAGCCACCTGGTCCTGCCGCCCGCCCTTCAGGTGCGACTCAACCATGACACCGACGATGCGCTCTTCGCCCGCGGCGAGCTGGCCCGCGATGTCCTTGGCGACATCGGCCTGGCGCAGGTGGTTCTTCTCGCTGTTGGCATGGCTGCAGTCGATCATCAGGCGCTCATCGAGCTTGGCAGCCTTCAGCGCCTTGGCCGCGGCCGCCACGCTCGCCGCATCGAAGTTGGTGTGCTTGCCGCCGCGCAGGATCAGGTGGCAGTCCTCGTTGCCGCGCGTCTCGACGATCGCCACCTGGCCATTCTTGTGCACCGACAGGAAGTGATGGTGCTGGCGCGCGGCCAGGATGGCATCGACGGCGATCTTCACGTTGCCGTCAGTGCCGTTCTTGAAGCCGACCGGCGCCGACAGCCCGGAGGCCAGTTCGCGATGCACCTGCGACTCCGTGGTGCGCGCGCCGATGGCCCCCCAGCTGATCAGGTCGCCAATGTACTGCGGCGAAATCACATCGAGGAATTCGCTGCCTGCCGGCACCCCGGCCTGGTTGATGCGCAACAGGAGATCGCGCGCGATCCTGAGGCCCTCGTCGATGCGAAAGCTCCCGTTCAGGTACGGATCGTTGATCAGGCCCTTCCAGCCCACCGTGGTGCGCGGCTTCTCGAAGTACACGCGCATCACGATCTCGAGGTCCGCCGCATGGCGCTTGCGCTCCTTGGCGAGCCGCGTGGCGTATTCGACCGCCCCATGCGGATCGTGAATCGAGCACGGCCCGATCACCACCAGCAGGCGATCGGACTCGCCGTGCAGGATGCGCTGCAGTTCGCGGCGCGTCGAGGACACCAGCACCTCGACCGGCGTGCCCTGGATCGGGAAGAAGCGGATCAGGTTCTCGGGGGCGGGCAGCGGCACGACCCCGCCGATGCGCTCATCGTCGGTGGCCGAGGTGCGATCGATCGGCGCGTGAGCCGGATACAGTTCCTGTGCGTTTTCCATGTCTATTCCTGCAGGTCGATGTTGAACAATTTCACCCTGGCAAAAAAAAACCGCCAGGCTGTTGGCTCTGGCGGTTTCTGGTGTCCGTTACGCGCGAACTAGCCCAGTTTCTCCGCCAGTGGCCGGAAAAACCCAAAGTACCCAAAATAAAAACGGCAGCTGTTCACGTGTTTGCTCTCGAGGACGCGTATTCAATGGTGTAACGACCATCATTGGAACACGCCCCGGGCAAGGAATGCAAGTTTCACGGACAAGGGCCCGGCTCGATCGGCTGGTGTGCTGGATTGTGCGCTCATCGCATTTTCGGATTGAGCGAGCCGCGGTTGTAGTCCCTGTCGCCTTCCTGGACGCGGCGACCGATGCCAAACCATCCGCCCTGCCCGGAGCGCTCGCGGGCAAGTTCACTCTCCACTGCCTGGCGCTGAACGACGGCTTTTTTCTCATCAATGTATTCCCAGCGACCGTTGTCGAAGAGCCGGACTTTTTCGCCGGTAGCCGTGGTGGCCTCCACTGGGTTCTGCGCTGATCGAGCCGGTTGGGCCATTGCGCCCGACAACAGGAGCGCGCACAGCATCGATCGGGAAAGAATACGCATGCCGCCTCCTAGAGTTTGGCACCCACCCAGGCCGCCACCGACGCCAGCGCCTGCGGCAGCCCCGCCGGATTGGTCCCGCCCGCCTGCGCCATGTCGGGACGGCCGCCGCCCTTGCCGCCCACCTGCTGGGCGACGAAATTCACCAGTTCACCCGCCTTGACCTTGCCGGTCAGGTCCGCCGTCACGCCGGCGATCAGACTGACTTTCTCGCCCTCGACTGATGCCAGCACGATGGCCGCCGAACCGAGCCGCGCCTTCAGCGCGTCGAGCGTCTCGCGCAGGATCTTCGCATCGGCGCCATCCAGCTTGGCTGCCAGCACCTTCGCGCCCTTCACCTCAACCGCGCCCGAAGCGATGTCATCGCCCTGTGCCGAAGCCATCTTCGACTTCAATTTCGCCAGTTCTCGCTCCAGTGCCTTGACGTTGTCGAGTACCTGCTCGATCTTGTGCGTGAGTTCCCCCGGCTGCGCTTTCAGCACATGCGCCGCGCGTGAAAGCTCCTCCTCGCGCGACTGCACCCAGGCCAGTGCACCTTCCGCCGTCACCGCCTCGATGCGGCGCACGCCGGCCGCAACGCCCGACTCCGACACCACCTTGAAGAAACCGATGTCGCCCGTGGCACGCACGTGCGTGCCGCCACAAAGCTCCGTGGAGAACTCACCCATGCCGATGACGCGCACTTCATCGCCGTACTTCTCGCCGAAGAGCGCCATGGCACCCGCCTTGATGGCATCGTCGTAACCCATCACCTTCGAGGTGACGGGATGATTGGCGCGGACCTCGCGATTGACGAGCTCCTCCACCGCCCGCAGTTCGTCGGCATGCATGGGCTTGCCATGCGAGAAGTCGAAGCGCGTGCGCTGCGCATCCACCAGCGAGCCCTTCTGCTGCACATGGTGGCCAAGCACCTTCCGCAGCGCCGTGTGCATCAGGTGCGTGGCCGAGTGGTTCCATGCCGCGCGATGACGTGCCCGGATATCAACATGCGGGCTGAGCGCATCGAACACCGACAGGCGTCCGCTGGCGACCTTTCCATGATGGCCGAACACATCGGGCTGGATCTTCTGCGTGTCCGACACCTTGAACGTGGCATTGGCCGCGACCAGTTCCCCGACATCGCCCACCTGCCCGCCCGACTCGGCGTAGAAGGGCGTGCGATCGAGCACCACGATGCCATCTTCACCTTCAGCCAGGGTAGTGACCGAGACGCCATCGCGATAAAGCGCCAGCACTTTCGCATCGTCGAGCCGCAGCACATCGTAGCCCTTGAATTCGGTCTTCGCCCCCGAGTATCCGACACCGGCGGCCATCTGGAACTTGGAAGCCGCGCGCGCCTTGTTGCGCTGGCCCGCCATCGCCGCCTCGTAACCCGCCACATCGATGGACTTGCCGCGCTCGCGCGCCACGTCGGCGGTGAGGTCCACCGGAAAGCCGAAGGTGTCGTAGAGCGTGAACACGGTGTCGCCGTCGATGGTGTCGCCCTCGCGGCCGAGCGCGACCTCCAGGATCTTCATCCCGTGCTCGAGCGTCTCGGCAAAACGAAATTCCTCGGCCTTGAGCGTCTCGGCCACTTCCCGTTTCACCGCGACCAGCTCCGGATAGGCCTTGCCCATCACACCGACCAGGTCCTCCACCAGCTTGTAGAAGAAAGGCTGCGACTGGCCGAGCTTGTGGCCATGGCGCAGCGCGCGGCGGATGATCCGGCGCAGCACATAGCCGCGGCCGTCGTTGGACGGGATCACGCCATCCACTATCAGGAAGGACGTCGCGCGGATGTGATCGGCGATCACTTTCAGCGAGGGATTCGCCAGGTCCTTCGCGCCTGTTTCTCGCGCAGCCGCCTTGATCAGGTTCTGAAACAGGTCGATTTCGTAGTTGGAGTGCACATGCTGCAGCACCGCCGCCACGCGCTCCAGACCCATGCCGGTGTCCACGCAGGGCTTGGGCAGCGGCGTGAGCGTGCCCTTGTCATCGCGGTTGTACTGCATGAACACGAGGTTCCAGATCTCGATGTAACGATCGCCATCGGCATCGGGAGATCCTGGCGGACCTCCCGCGACGTCCGCGCCGTGATCGTAAAAAATTTCCGAACACGGGCCGCAGGGGCCGGTGTCGGCCATCTGCCAGAAATTATCCGAGCCGCCGCCCGGCTTGTCGCCGATGCGCACGATGCGCTCGGCTGGCACGCCGATGTCCTTGGCCCAGATATCGAAGGCCTCGTCGTCCGTCTGGTACACGGTGACCCAGAGCTTGTCCGCGGGCAGCTTGTAGACGCCAGTGAGCAGCTCCCACGCGTAGTGGATGGCATCGCGCTTGAAATAGTCGCCGAACGAAAAGTTGCCCAGCATCTCGAAGAAGGTGTGGTGGCGCGCCGTGTAGCCCACGTTTTCCAGATCGTTGTGCTTGCCGCCGGCGCGCACGCAGCGCTGCGAGGACGTGGCGCGGGTGTAGCTGCGCGCGTCCTGGCCGAGGAACACGTCCTTGAACTGCACCATTCCCGAATTGGTGAACAGCAGCGTCGGGTCATTGCCCGGAACCAGCGGGCTTGAGGCCACGACGCTGTGGCCCTTGGAGGCGAAGAACTTCAGAAACTGCTCGCGGATGTCGGCGGATTTCATGGCAATGATTGGCTACTCGGAGTGGGCGATACAACGCACGGATTACGCGCTCGGGGTATCGCGCAAATATCTGAAAGATGGGCATTTTCGCCGGAAACTCGGGGCCGTGCAAACCGGTGGGGTCAGCACCGTTGGCGTGACCGGCGCGATGTCACCCCTCAGAACAGGATGGCCACACTCGCAATGCTACGGCACGGTTACGGAATCGCGCACTCCGCGTCTTTGCGGCCCTTGCCCAGGCTGCCGCCGGTTCCCGCGTTGCGGCAGATCGCCAGCGGCTTGGTCACCTGACTGCCCTGCTGCGGGAGCAAGGCGGCCGCGCTCAATCGCAGGTCAGGCCACGCTCACCCCGAACAGGCTGCCGATGCCATAGGTGATGGCGCCTGCCATGGCACCGATCAGCAGCATGCGAACTCCACTGCCGACGGCATTGCGACCGGTAAAGAGGCTTATCGTCGCACCGACACCAAATAACGCTAGCGCCGTCAGGACAATGGCCGCGATCAGGGCCTTCGGACCTTCGGTCACGAGGAAGGGCAGCAACGGCACCACCGCGCCCACGGCAAATGACAAGAGGGACGAGATGGCCGCGCCCCAGGGCGAGCCGAGTTCTTCCGGATTCAACCCCAGTTCATCGCGTGCCAGTGTATCGAGGGCGATTTTCGGGTCGGAGAGTAGGCGACGGGCATAGGCGATAGCCTCGTCGCGCGGCATGCCTCGGTGCACGTACACGAGGGCAAGCTCTGCGGCCTCCTCCTCGGGATACTCGTCCAATTCATCGCGCTCAAGGGCTATCTGGTACTCATACATCTCGCGCTGCGAGCGCACCGAGACGTATTCGCCCGCGGCCATCGCACAGGCGCCTGCGATCAGGCCGGCCACGCCGCTCAGCAGGACGATGCTGTTCTCCGAGGAGGCCCCCGCGACACCGAGGATGAGCGACACGTTGGAAATAAGGCCGTCATTGGCGCCAAACACGGCAGCGCGCAGGTTGCCGCCGGAGGAGCGCGCACCGCCATGGCGCGATTTGCGACCATCCGAGGCAGGGGAATCGCGGTGCCCGATCACCGGCCGCGTATAGAGCGACATACCGCGCACTTTCATGGCCGCGAGCACGCTGCGCATGGCCTTGGGGCCGAATTGCCGCACCAATGCCGCGACCAGGCGCGTGCGCATGTCCGGCACATACAAGGGCAACGGAAGGCCGGACTTGTCGGCCCAGATCTTGGCCTGGCCTTCCGCCGACTGCGCCATCTCCCGGAACAGCGACTCGCGCACGGTGCCGCGCTCTTCGTCGGCCACCACGCGATAGAGGAACGCGGAGCGCAGTTCGTCTTCTGCGCCGTCCATGCTCATGGCGTCACCCGCCATGCGCTCACCACGGCCGCGTGCTGGCACATGAAATGCCACAGCGCGCCATGGCACCAAGCCTGCAGATGAGAATGAGAATTGATGGACATTGCGGGGCTTTTACGATGGGATTCGCGCCGAGTGTATCACCGCAATGTGGCGAACAATCACCGTGCCGGTGAACGAAAACGCGCCCCCGGAATTCGCTGTGAAAGGCGCGGTGCGCGTCAGCGGTGAACGTCCGGTCCGGATACACCACAATCGCGCCGCGACAGCGACGCAATGCTCAGTCTTCTTCCTGCCCCCCAACAACGACACGAATCGTGTCGAAGGAAAATCCGCGCGACTGCAGGAAGCGCATCTGCTTGGCCTTCTCCAGCGCGTTGGCCGGCTTCTCGCCGAAGCGCTTGCGCCAGGCTTCCTTTGCACGCGCGATGTCGGTGCTGCGCGCCTCGGTCACCGAGGCTTCGATCACTTCATCGCTCACGCCCTTGGCACGCAGGTCATACGCAATGCGGCTGCTGCCGTACTTGCGCGAGAGTACGCGCGAGCGCAAGTCGGCGAAACGTTCATCGGACTGCTGCGATTTGCGGGTGAGCTCGTCGAGCAGCGCTTCAAGCTGCTCGACGGATTCGGCATGCGGGGACAGCTTGCGGCGCAGCTCCAGCCGGCTGTGCTCACGGCCGGCGAGGAGCTTGAGCGCACGCTCGCGCAGTGACGGTTCGTGCTTCACCGCCCGCCCGCGCGCCCGACCTATCGGCATCAGGCCTCGACAGCTTCCGGTTTCGCGCCGGCGGTGGGGCTCTTGACGCCCAGTTTCTCGCGGACCTTGGCTTCGATTTCCTGGGCGATTTCCGGGTGCTCGATCAGATACTCGCGGGCGTTGTCCTTGCCCTGGCCAATGCGGTCCTTGTTGTAGGCGTACCATGCGCCGGCCTTGTCGACGATGCCGGCGTTGACGCCCAGCTCGATGATCTCGCCCTGGCGCGAAATGCCGGTGCCGTAAAGGATGTCGAAGATGGCTTCACGGAAGGGCGGCGCCACCTTGTTCTTCACCACCTTGACGCGCGTCTCGGAACCAACGACCTCGTCGGACTTCTTGATAGACCCGATGCGG
>CANJRC010000087.1 GCA_947476535.1 Betaproteobacteria bacterium | reverse complement strand
GCACAGCTTCTCGACCCTGATGGCCGAACTCGCCACACTCGTGCGCAATACCTGCCGCACGCCAAACGCCGCACCCGATACACCGACCTTCGAGGTCCTTACCACCCCCAACGCCAAACAACAGCGCGCGCTCAAACTGATCGAGAACAATCCGATTGTAGACAGAGACCTGAACCCCCAATTCATGCCAAACGCTTGTCTTGCAAAGACAAACTCGCTCGGAGATGGGAGGAACTTCGGTTTAGCCGGCCGATTTTGTATTGCAGGTGAGTTCTTCTATGTGTTGAACGGTGGCGCGCAGCGTCGTCAGTTCCATCACAAGACTTCTGCGGCGTGGTCTGCAAGTCGCGAACGTTCCCCGCGCGCGAGCGTGATGTGGCCACAGTGCGCCCAGCCCTTCATGCGATCCACCACGTAGGTCAGGCCCGATGAGCCTTCCGTGAGGTAGGGCGTGTCGATCTGGGCGATGTTTCCCAGGCATACCACCTTGGTGCCGGGACCTGCGCGCGTGATCAGGGTCTTCATCTGTTTGGGCGTGAGGTTCTGCGCTTCATCGATGATGAGGAACTTGTTGAGGAAGGTGCGGCCGCGCATGAAATTGAGGGACTTGATCTTGATGCGCGAGCGGATCAGGTCGCGTGTCGCGGCACGCCCCCAGTCGCCGGCGTCGTCATCGGTCTTGTTGAGCACGTCGAGGTTGTCTTCCATGGCGCCCATCCAGGGCGTCATTTTCTCTTCCTCGGTGCCGGGAAGGAAACCGATGTCCTCGCCTACCGGGACGGTGACCCGCGTCATGATTATTTCGGTGAAGAGTTTCGACTCCAGCGTCTGCATGAGGCCGGCGGCCAGCGTCAGCAGCGTCTTGCCGGTGCCCGCCTGCCCGAGCAGGGTCACGAAGTCGATTTCCGGATTCATCAAGAGGTTGAGCGCGAAGTTCTGCTCGCGATTGCGCGCCGTGATGCCCCACGTTGCATTCTTGGCGTGGGTGAAGTCGCGAATCTGCTCGAGTACCGCGGTCTTGCCGGCGACTTCGGTGACCGTGGCATAGAGCGGGTGCTCGCCTTCCTGATAGACGAACTCATTGACGAGGAGCTGGCTACACAGGGGGCCGCGGATGCGATAGTAGGTGCGGCCGTCCTTCTTCCATGATTCCATGTTGGTGCCGTGCGAGTCCCAGAACCCCGGAGGCAGTTCGCGCACGCCGGTGTAGAGCAGGTCTGTATCCTCGAGTACCTTGTCGTTGAAGTAGTCCTCTGCGGCAAGGCCCAGTGCGCGCGCCTTGATCCGCATGTTGATGTCCTTGGAGACAAGCACGACCTGGCGGTGCGGGTCGCGCTTCTGCAGGAACATGATGACGCCGATGATCTGGTTGTCGTTCTTTCCCATCGGCAGGTTCGCGGGCAGGCTGCCGTTGATGGCCTCGGTCTGCAGGAACAGCCGGCCGGTAGCCGAGTCGGTTGCGTGGCGCTTCAGCGAAATGCCATCGGCGATACGCACCTCCGCGCTGCTGACGACTTCGTCGAGAAAGCGGCTGGCCTGGCGCGCGTTGCGCGCGACTTCGGTCATGCCCTTCTTGTTGTTGTCGAGCTCCTCCAGGGTCATGATGGGGAGGAAGATGTCGTGCTCCTCGAACCTGAACAGGCTCGTCGGGTCGTGCATCAGCACGTTGGTGTCGAGTACGAACAGCTTGGTGCGGGTCTTGGGGCCCGCACGCTTCTTGCGGGGAGATTTCGCGGCAGTGCTATTGGTTGATGTGGGGGAATCGATGACGCTGCGACCGTCAGATTGTTTTAACAAAATCCAACACCTCTTGAACGTGACCTGGAACCTTCAAGCCGCGCCACTCCCGTCGTATCACGCGGCTGCCGTCGAGTACAAATGTGCTGCGCTCGATTCCCCGTACCTGCCGGCCGTACATGTTCTTCATCTTGATCACGCCGAACAGGTTGCATGCGGTTTCTTCCTCGTCCGACAGTAGGTCGAACGGGAATTCCATCTTGGCCTTGAAATTCTCGTGCGACTTGAGGCTGTCGCGCGACACGCCGTAGACGGCGCAGCCGGCCGTCGCGAACTGCGCGTGAAGGTCGCGAAAGTTCATCCCCTCGGTGGTGCAGCCCGGGGTGTTGTCCTTCGGGTAGAAGTAGAGCACCAGCGCCACGGGCTTGATGCCGCCGGCCTTGCCCGAGAGTGCCTCGGAGAGCCGGAAGGTGGTGCCGCCGGTGGAGGGCAGCGAGAAGTCAGCCACCTTGTTGCTGCCGGATTTTGTGCCCATCAGTTTGCAATGCCCTCATGAATGTAATTGTGGCCTCAATTATGCCGTCTTTGCAAATCCCTGCCATGAAGCCCAAAGTGTCGCAGTTTCATGTGACGGATTTTTGACGCCCGGCGATTGAATTGATCTTGTTTTTATTCGCAAATTGGCCGTCGGCCACGCTTTCAGGCAGTCATGGCGGTTGCCAGGAATTCGGGGCCCTGGATTGCGAGTTGTCCCGCCCGCCCGGGCACTTCACCCCGCAACAGTTCGCAGCGCGGCAGCCGTTCCATGTTCAGCGATTGGTAGAGCTCGCGCGTGGTGACCAGATCATAGCCCTGTGACTTCCAGCCGGACAGTAGCGCATCGAACACCGGCGAGAGCTTGCTGCCTTCAAGTTCCGCGTGCAGCGTGTACACATGGCCCCGGCCGTGGGCGGGCGGCTGCATCGTCATGTCGAGCAGGTGGTTGGCCACGTTGTCTGTCGTGATGCCTTCGCGTCCGATGAGTTCGTCCAGCGTCGGCAAGGTCGTGGGCAGTTGCGGGCAGGCGACGATTTCCGCGCGCATCAGCGGCACGAAAGGCTGCGTTCCGCGACTGTCGGAGCTGTAATGGAAGCCCAGTTGCTGGGTCAGACGCAGCGCGTGGATGTTCATCTGCCAGCCGGCCGCGCCGTGCGTGCGCGCGGGCTCGCCGAAAACCTGCTCGAAGCGCTGCATTGCCAGCCGCATCTGGTGCGCAGTCCATTCCGCACCCGCCGTGGCTACCCCATCCTGCCACTTCACATGGTCCCAGGTATGGATGCCCACCTCGAATCCCGCATCGCGCACTGAGCGCAGGATGTCGGCGCACTCGACCCCGATGTCAGGGCCAGGGAGCAGGGTGCCGTAGAGCAGGGTCTTCAGGCCATAGTGTTCCAGCACCGATGTGCGCGAGACCTTCTTCATGAAACCCGGGCGAAAGGCGCGCTTGATGGCGCGTCCCGTGTGGTCGTGACCGAGGCTGAACAGGAAGGTCGCGCCTGCTTCGTGTTGCTTGAGCAACTCGAGCAGGCGTGGCACGCCTTCACGGGTGCCACGATAGGTGTCCACGTCGATTTTCAGCGCCAGCTTGGCGATGCCAAGCCGTCTGGGCTCGTTTCCGGGGAGGTTCAGCACCGGGAATTCAATATGATCAAATCAGGATATGAGGAGATGGTGAACCGACAACAACGAGAAGATTGTTATCACGGGTCGGTGTCTGCCTTCTGTGCCGTGACGTGCCTAGTCCACCAGCCGGCGCGCCGCGGCCACATCGCCGCGGTAGGCATCGAAGATGCGCTTCAAGGCTTCCTTCATGGTGAAGCGCGGCTTCCAGGCCAGGTCGGCCATGGTGTTGGTGATCTTCGGCACGCGGTTCTGCACGTCCTGGTAGCCGCGGCCGTAGTACTGGGTGGCCGACACCTTCTGCAGTTTCACTTTCTTTGCGCTGGTGCGGTACTCCGGATAGGTGGCTGCGAGTTCCAGCATCATCTCGGCCAGTTCCTTGACCGAGAAATTGTTCTTCGGGTTACCGATGTTGTAGATCTGGCCGCTCGCCACGCCGTCCTTGTTCTCGATTATCTTGAGCAGGGCCTCGATGCCGTCGTCCACATAGGTGAAGGCGCGCTTTTGCGTGCCGCCATCCACCAGCTTGATCGGCTCACCGCGCACGATGTGGCCGAAGAACTGGGTGATGACGCGTGACGAGCCTTCCTTGGGGGTGTTGATGGAATCGAGACCCGCCCCGATCCAGTTGAACGGGCGGAACAAGGTGTAGTCGAGGCCCTGCTGCATGCCGTAGGCATGGATCACGCGGTCCATCAGCTGCTTGGAGCAGGCGTAGATCCAGCGCGGCTTGTTGATGGGGCCGTAGACCATGGTGGAGGATTCGGGATCGAACTCGCCGTCCTGGCACATGCCGTAGACCTCCGAGGTCGACGGGAAGATCAGGCGCTTGCCGCGCTTCACGCAGGCGCGCACGATGGGCAGGTTGGCCTCGAAATCCAGCTCGAACACCCGTAGCGGCTCCTTCACGTAGGTGGCCGGGGTGGCGATCGCCACCAGCGGCAGCACGGTGTCGCATTTGCGGATGTGGTATTCGATCCACTCATGGTTGATGGTGATGTCGCCCTCGAAGAAGTGAAAGCGCTTTTCCTTCAACAATCCCTCGATGCGATCGGTCTGCATGTCCATGCCGTACACCTCCCAGTCGGTCTTTGCGATGATGCGATGCGACAGGTGGTGGCCGATGAAGCCGTTGACGCCAAGGATGAGGATTTTCTTTTTCATGGGGATTGCCTTGAATGTTTCGGTGCCGTGTGGATCAATGCAATGCGATCTTGCTGTTGCCGATGATAGCCGGGTCCGGGGCGCCTTCGACCTCCAGGAGCCTGAGCACCTTGCCGTCGGCGCAATCGGCGTAGTACGCGCCGGACGCGCAATATAACCCGGGGCCGCCGGGCCGGGCCTGGCGTGTGGAGTCGATCCTGGTGCGAAGAATGCGCAGGCTTGCCTCGGGGATTCCACCTTCCGGGCGCAACTGAGTGAACGCTCCCGGGTAGGGCGGGGCCACGCCCCGCACCAGGTTGTGGATGTCCTGTGCGCCCATGCGCCAGTCGATGCGGCCATCCTCGGGCTTGCGACCGCCAAAGTAGCTGCCCTGCGCAAGGTCCTGCGGTTTCAATGTCGCGCTCCCGTCGACAATGGCGGGCAGGCACCGTTCGAGCACTGTGACCGAGGCGGTGACGACCTTCAGGAACACGTCGTGCGCAGTGTCGTCGGGGCCGATGGGTACGGCCTGCTGGCCGGCGATGCGGCCGGCATCGGGTTTTTCGACCATCTCATGCAGTGTTGCGCCAGTTTCTGTTGCGCCCTTGATCACGGCCCAGTTCACCGGCACACGGCCGCGGAATTTCGGCAGTAGTGAGCCGTGCATGTTGTAGGCGCCGCGGCGCGTGAGCGCCAGGACCGCCGGCGACAGCATGCGTCGGTAGTAGAACGAGAACAGGAAGTCCGGTGCCAGCGCGCGGATGCGCTCGATGGTCTCGGGCGTGTTGGGATCATCCGGCGTGATGGCCGGAATGCCGTGCTCGGCGGCCAGCGCCGCGACGCTGCCGAACCATACGCGCTCCTTCGGGTCATCCTCGTGGGTGAGCACGAGCGAGACCCGCACGCCCTGCGCGAGGAGTACTTTCAGGCAGCGCAGGCCCACATCATGGTAGGCAAAGACAACCGCGGTCGCTCGGGGGATGGTTGGATGCGATTCGGCAGGCTGCGATGGGGCTGCGATCAATCCTTCTTCTCCAGGATTGCTTCCACGAGATAGCGCGGCCGGTTGCGCACCTGCTGGTAGATGCGCCCCACGTACTCACCCAGGAGCCCTATGCCGAACAGCGTGATGCCGATCAGGAAAAAAGCGATGCCGAATAGTGTAAATAGCCCCTCGGCCTCCGGTCCGACCACCAGCCGCCGCACCGCCAGGAGGACTACGAAAACAAACGAGAGCAGTGAAATCAGGATGCCGGCAAATGAAAACGCTTGTAGTGGCACGAGCGAAAACGCCGTGACCAGGTCGAAGTTGAGGCGGATGAGGCTGTACAGGGAATACTTCGACTCTCCCGCCGCACGCTCCTCGTGCGCCACTTCGATTTCGACCGGGTTGCGCGCGAAGGTGTAGGCGAGGGCGGGGATGAAGGTATTCACTTCGCGGCAGGCGTTGATCGCTGCGACGATATCTCGGCTGTAGGCGCGCAGCATGCAGCCCTGGTCGGTCATGCGGATGCGTGTGATGCGCTCGCGCGTGGCGTTCATCAGCCGCGAGGCGTAGCGCCGGAAGGCGCTATCTTGCCGTTGCACGCGGATAGTGCCCACGCAGTCGAAGCCTTCGTCCATCTTGGCGAGCAGCTTGCCGATTTCCTCGGGCGGGTTCTGCAGGTCGGCGTCCAATGTCACGATCATGTCGCCGCGGCATTGCTCGAAGGCCGCCATGATGGCCATGTGCTGGCCGTAGTTGCCATTGAACAGGATGACGCGCGTCACGTCGGGGCGCTTCTGGAACTGCTCGCGCAGCAGCGCCGCGGAGCGGTCGCGGCTGCCGTCATTGACGAAAACGATCTCGTAGCTGCGCCCCTTGGCGGCAATGGCGTCGAGTGCCGGATACAGGCGCGCGAAGAGCGGCGCCAGCCCGGCCTCCTCGTTGAAGACGGGGATGACCACCGATACCTGCGGGCGTGTCGCCATAGCTTGCGTCATTGGAGGGCTCCGAGCACCGCGGTCATGGCGGCACAGACGCGGTCCACGTCCGCGTCGGTCATGGCGGGGAAAAGCGGGAGGGTGACGATGCCGCGGCCGATGCGCTCGGCGTGGGGAAAGTCGCCATCCTTCCAGCCCAGCTTGCGGTACAGCGCAAAGAGATGAATCGCCGGGTAGTGCACGCCGATGCCGATGCCGGCCTCGCGCATGCCGCGGATGAAATCGGCGCGCGACATTGCGGCGGCTCCGTTCGCGCGACGCTCGGGCAGCACCACCTGAAACATGTGCCAGCAGGAACGTTCGAAATCGGCCGGCGGCAGCTCGCAGCCGGCCGCCACGAGGCTCGGATCGAAGCGCTCGAAATAGCGTCGCGCCAGGGCCTTGCGGCGCGAAGTGAACTCGTCCAGTCGCTTCAGCTGGCCGTTGCCGATGCGCGCCGCGACGTCGGTGAGGTTGTACTTGCCGCCCACGACATCGACTTCCATGCCGTCCTCGCCCGAGCGCACCACGCCCATGAGGCGCAGTTTTTCGGCCAGCTTGATGGAGGTGTCATCCGGCAGCACCAGGCAGCCGCCTTCGGTGGTGGTGATGTTCTTGTTGGCGTGGAAGCTGAAGGTGACCAAGTCGCTCTTCGGATGGGCGCCGATCGGATGGCCGCCCCAGGTGGCGCCGATCGCCTGCGCGGCATCCTCGATCACGCGCAGCCGATGCTTTGTCGCAATCGCATACAGCCGGTCGAGATCCACCGGCAATCCAGCCAGATGCACCGGCATGATGGCGCGGGTCCTGGGCGTGATGGCGCGCTCGACGAGCGCCAGGTCGATGTTGCGCGTGACGGGGTCGATGTCCGCGAACACCGGGCGCGCGCCCAGTTGAAGGATGACGCTGGCGGTGGACACCCAGGACAGTGGCGTGGTGATCACTTCGTCGCCCGCCCCGACGCCCGCCACGCGCAATGCAATTTCGAGGGCCGCAGTGCCCGAGTTGAAAGCGCGCACGGGGCGTCCGGCGCATAGTTCGGAGAGTGACTGCTCGAAAGCCTTCACCTGCGGCCCGCTGGTGATCCACCCCGAGCGCAGCACCTCGGCCACGCCGGCGATGGTTTCCTCGTCGATGGTGGGGCGCGTGAAGGGAAGGAAGGCGGTGCTGTTCATGTTGCGGCGCTCATGTCGGACTGCGCGTGACGAGCACGACGCCGAGAATGATGAAGCCGATGCCCACCAGTTTTTGCGCTGTGATCGATTCGCCGAAGAAGTACCAGGCGGCCGCGGCGTTGAGCACGTAGCCGATGGAGAGCATGGGATAGGCTACGCTCACCGGCACGCGCGACAGGCCCAGGACCCATACCACGAGGCTGACGACGTAACACGCCATGCCGCCCAGGATGTGCGGCTCCAACGCCAGGCGCAGTCCCACCGGCAGGAAATTCTCCGCGGTGAATTCGAAATGCCCCACGGCATTGGTGCCGGCCTTGAGCAGCAATTGCGCCGTGGCGTTGAGCAGTACCCCGCAGAGGAGGAAACCGATGCTCGCGGCGCTCACGGCCGGGGTCCCGCGGATGGCACGTTCGGCACTCCCGGAAGATTCACAACACCTGACTTCTGAACAACGACGCGGCGCGGGTCGCGCTGGATGATCGTCATCGTCTGTTTCAAATGCCCGGACAGTTCATCGAAGTCCTTCGGGGCGAATATCGCGAACGCGTCCTTGTCGCTCGCCCATGCTCGCTCGAAGGCCGGCAGGTCGGGAAGGTACTTGTGCGGCTCCCAGCCGATGGCAACGGCCAGTTCGTCCTTGTAGGACACCATGGTGACCGTTCGGCCCAGGTAGTAGGGCACGGTGTGGTCGAACGTATTCACGGTGTAGACAGGCGTTTCGGCATGCAGTCTGGGCTTGATTTTCTGAGCCACATGATACGCGGAATAGAGTGGCGACAAGACCTCGTGCCCGCTGCCTGCCACCTGCGTGAACCCCAAGCCGCCCATGGCGAGAACGATCACGCTAGCCAGCGCGCGTCGCTGCCACGCGAGGACTGCGGCGACCATGCCGCACACGGCGAGCAGCGCGCCGGCACCCATCACCCACGGAACGTAGGCCGCCAGCATTTCGCCGGGCAGCATGGGCTCGGCAAATCTGGTGATGTGCGGCGCCAGCGCCGCTGCGGCAATGCCCATCGCTGCGGCGAGCAAGGCCTGCGTCAACAGCAGGCCCCTGGAGGCGCTCGCCAGCTGCATGCCCGCCAGCAGCGCCGCCGCCGGCATGAGCGGAAGGATGTAGGACCCGAGCTTGGAACTGGAGGCCGAGAAGAACACGAAAACCACGGTGCACCAGACGGCCAGGAAACGCGCCGGATGGAAGCGCTGGCCGGGCACGCGGCGCCATGCCTGCCAGAAGCCGACCAGCAGAGAGAGCAGCCAGGGCGTCGAACCGATGGCAACAATCGGGATGAAGTACCACCAGGGCTGGAAGCGCCCATGCGATTTTGTCAGGAATCTCTGGAAGTGCTCCTGCACGAAAAAGAACTGGAAAAACTCGTCGTTGGCCAGCGACACCGCGATGAACCAGGGCGCGGCAATGACGAGAAAAAGTGCTCCGCCGGCCAGAAGATGTAGCCTCGTGAGCATGCGCCAGTCGCGCGCGAAGAGGATGTATGCGCCGACCGCGCCCACCGGCAGCACCAGGCCGATCAGTCCCTTGGAGAGCACCGCGAGTGCCATCGCCGCCCATCCAGCCAGCATCCAGTTGCGCTGCGTGGCCTGACCGGCGTCGTCTGCTTGTGCCAGGCACACCGCGAGCACGGCAGCCGTCATGAAGAAGGCCACGCCCATGTCTAGCGTCAGAAAGTGCCCGGAGAACACGTAGATCGCCATGCTGCCGAGGATGATGGCGCCCAGCAGCCCCGAGGGCGTGCCGGCCATGGCGGGCGGGCCGCAGATGCGATTGCCCAGCCAGCAGATCATCAGGACGCCGAGAAACCCGGTGAGTGCCGTCCACAGGCGCGCCGCCCAGTCCTGCTGGCCGAACAGCGAAAACGCCACGGCAGTGGCCCAGTACTGCAGCGCCGGTTTCTCGAAATACTTGAATCCATTCATGCGCGGCGTGAGCCAGTCGCCGCTGGCCACCATTTCGCGCGGGATTTCGGCATAGCGGCCCTCGTCGGCCTTGACCAGCTTGCGGTAGCCGATGTTGGAGAACCATGCCAGCGCAAAGACCGCGGCCAGCAGGGTGGTCCAGCGTAGCGCCGGGGAGGTGAGTGACATTGATGCCTATCCCAGCAGCAGCGCTGCCGCGACCTTGCGTTCCTCGGCCACGAGGATGTTGTAGGTGCGGCAGGCGGCCTGCACGTCCATGACTTCCAGGCCCACGCCGGCCGCCGAGAACCGCGCCATGGCCGGGCGCATCACATGGGCGGGCGGGAAGCGCAGGCGCTGCCCGGTACCAAGCAGGATGACTTCCCGGTCGAGGGCGAGCAAGGCTTCCAGTTGCGCCACCGTGAGCGTGTCCAGGCTGCGCACATCCCAGTCGTCCAGGATGCGCTCGGGGAGGACAACCATGCTCTTTGTGTAACGATTGCCATTGACGGCTACGTAGCCTTCGCCGTACCCGGAGAAGGTGTTGATGGCGGTTTGCGGGGCGGCGTGCAGTTTCAAACCGTGGGAATTCCGGTGATTGGGTTCAGGTTTGCCGGGTGGCCGGTCGCTCAGGCCTCGATGTTGCAGCGACTTCCCGGCGTTTTTGCACCTAAGTGTCGGTTAGAATTATATCTTTTTGCACTGCAGCGTGGCTGGAAAGGCGCTTTGGAGTCGTGCCCGGATGGGGGGATTTCAACCCCGTTGACCGGGAACCTGAAAGAAATTGCCAGGGGTCGAGTGTCGTCCCCTCGCTGGCATTGAATGGCAAGGAAACAGCATGCTCAAGACGATTCGAAAGTCATCCAAGCTCGCCGACGTTTGCTACGACATCCGTGGTCCGGTCATGGCGCGTGCCAAGCAGATGGAAGAGGAAGGCCAGCGCATCCTCAAGCTCAATATCGGCAACCTCGCGCCTTTCGGGTTCGACGCGCCGGACGAGATGCGCCGCGACCTCATCGTCAACCTGCAAAGCGCATCCGGCTATACCGATTCGCGCGGCTTGTTCCAGGCCCGCAAGGCCATCATGCAGTACGCCCAGCAAAAACACATTGCCGGCGTGGGCCTGGACGACATCATCGTCGGCAACGGCGTGTCCGAGCTCATTGTCATGGTCATGCAAGGCCTGCTGGAAGCCGGCGACGAGGTGCTGGTCCCGGCGCCCGACTATCCGTTGTGGACCGCCGCGGTCAGTCTGTCCGGCGGCAAGCCGCGCCATTACCTGTGCGACGAGGGCGCGGGCTGGCTCCCGGACCTCGCGGACCTGCGCTCGAAGATCACGCCGCGCACGCGTGCCATCGTCGTCATCAACCCGAACAACCCGACCGGGGCGCTGTATCCCGACGACATGCTGAAGGAGCTCGTCGCCATCGCGCGCGAGCACGAGCTGATCGTCATGGCCGACGAGATCTACGACAAGATGCTCTACGACGGGGCGACGCACACCTCGCTCGCTTCGCTTGCCGATGACGTGCTGTTCATGACCTTCAACGGCCTGTCCAAGAACTACCGTGCGTGCGGATACCGCACCGGCTGGGTCATCATTTCCGGCGACAAGCGGCATGCGCAGGATTACCTCGAAGGCCTGAATATCCTCGCCTCCATGCGCCTGTGCGCCAATGTGCCGGGGCAGTTCGCCGTGCAGACGGCATTGGGCGGCTACCAGAGCATCAACGACCTCGTGGGTCCGGGGGGGCGACTGTGCCGCCAGCGCGACCTCGCGCACAAGCTGCTGACCGATATTCCCGGCGTGACCTGTTTCAAGCCCAAGGCCGCGTTGTACCTCTTCCCGCGCTTCGATCCTGCCGTCTATCCGATCAAGGACGACAAGGAATTCATCCTCGAGTTGCTGGAGGCGGAAAAGGTGCTGGTCGTGCAGGGTACCGGTTTCAACTGGCCGCACCCGGACCACGTGCGCATCGTGTTCCTGCCCAACAGCGACGAACTCGCCGAGGCGGTCGGCCGCATCGCGCGCTTTTGCGAGACCTACCGAAAGCGCCGTGCCTAGCAGCATTGGCGTCGCCGGGCGAACGGCCAGTCGATGCCAAGCGATAGCCTGAGATGTTGCAACGCTTGATTCGCCAGATTTTCGGGAAAAGAGGCAAGGCGCCAGAGACGAGCCCGCGCCTCGATGATCTGCTGGCCGCGGGCAGGCGCGCACACCTCGAAGGGCGGCACGCGGATGCCGAGCGAAGCTATCGTGCCGTGTGGGACCCCTGGGACATGTTCTGGGCAAGTGCCGTGTGGTTCCAGCCGACGCCGGCGGCGCGCGAGTTCGCGGACTGGAATGCGCGGTACCTGGCCGCATGCCTGCGCAGCGGCGGACTGCAGTGGATGCTGGATCAGGCCTCGCTGTTTTGCGTGCGCGCCCACCTGGCCTCCATCGGCAGGGCGCCGCATTTCGAGATGTTGCCGACTGGGTTGGCGTTTTTGGCGGGATCGCTCGCGGATTCGGCGTCTGCGGCCACGCCGCCCGCCGGCACCGTGTTCTGGTCGATCATCTTCAGCCTCACCGTGAATCATTCCGCGTTGGATCATCCGCTGTTCAAACGCTATTTGCGGCCCGCGAGCCCCGGCACGGGCACGGACGGGGCCGGGCGGCAAGCATGACCGCTAGGACATTGGCTGCCGCGCCGACTGATGGGCGCTTGCCCTGTGTATCATTGGAGAGCTTAACAATGCGATGGGACCTCATTGATAACTGAGCCCCTCGCGCTCCCCTAGATCGGGGCGCCTAACGGTAATTCTGTTAGGCGAGCTTGGAATATCCATGAATATCATCGATATCAATGAGGATTCAGGTGTCGTCAGGGAACCCCAATGGCTGGCACGCGCTGATGGAACATCTGCAGGACATCGCGCGCAGAGCGGGCTGTGAGTCGTTCATTCTCGACTCCGGTACGCACCGCCAGCAGGCGCACAAGTTCTACTTTCGTGAGGGCATGGCCATCACCTCGTTCAACTTCAAAAAATCACTTAAGTGAGTACGGCAATGAGTAATATGAAACCGATCAACGTAGGCCTCCTGGGCATCGGCACAGTCGGCAGCGGAGTATGGGAAGTGCTGGGCCGCAACCAGGAAGAGATCACGCGGCGCGCCGGTCGTGGCATCGTGATCGCCAAAGTGGCCGACAAGGATACGGAGCGGGCGAAGAAACTCACCGGCGGCAAGGTCGTCGTCACGGGGGATGCCAATGAGGTCGTGTCCGATCCCAACATCGACATCGTCATCGAGCTGATCGGCGGCTATGGGGTAGCAAAGGAATTCGTGCTCAAGGCCATCGCCAACGGCAAGCACGTGGTGACCGCCAACAAGGCGCTGCTCGCCACGCACGGCAACGAAATCTTCGCTGCCGCGCAAAAGAAAGGCGTCATGGTGGCGTTCGAGGCCGCGGTCGCCGGCGGCATTCCCATCATCAAGGCGCTGCGCGAGGGGCTCACCGCCAATCGCATCGAATGGATCGCCGGCATCATCAACGGCACCTCCAACTTCATCCTGTCGACCATGCGTGACAAGGGGCTGCCTTTCGCCGAGGTGCTGGCGCAGGCGCAGAAGCTCGGCTATGCCGAGGCTGACCCGACCTTCGATATCGAGGGCATCGATGCCGCGCACAAGCTCACCATCATGTCGGCGATCGCCTTCGGCATCCCCATGCAGTTCGAGCGCGCCTATACCGAGGGCATTTCGAAGCTCACGCGCGAGGACATCCAGTACGCCGAGGAACTGGGCTACCGCATCAAGCTGCTGGGCATCACCCGACGGACGGCCGAGGGTATTGAATTGCGCGTGCATCCCACGCTCATCCCGGAGAAGCGCCTGATCGCCAACGTCGAGGGTGTGATGAACGCCGTGCTGGTGAATGGTGACGCGGTGGGTGCGACCATGTACTACGGCGCCGGCGCGGGCTCCCTGCCCACGGCATCCGCCGTGGTGGCCGACCTGGTCGACATCACCCGTCTGCACACCGCCGATCCCGAGCATCGCGTGCCGCACCTCGCGTTCCAGCCCGATCAGCTGGCTGCCACGCGCATCCTGCCGATGGACGAGGTCGTCACCTCCTACTACCTGCGTATGCGCGTGGTGGACCGACCCGGCGTGTTGGCCGACATCACGCGCATCCTTGCCGACGGGCAGATTTCCATCGATGCCATGGTGCAGAAGGAACCCTCGGAAGGCGAGGAGCAGGTGGACATCATCATGTTGACCCATGCCACGCGCGAGAAGGCCATCAATGCCGCCATTGCGCGCATCGAAGGCCTGCCCGTGGTGACCGGCAAGGTCACGCGCATCCGACTTGAAGAATTGAAATAAGCATGAAATACATCAGCACCCGCGGGGACGCGGCAAGCAAGGATGCGAAACCGTTCTGCGACATCCTCCTCGAAGGCCTGGCTCCGGATGGCGGACTCGCCGTGCCGCAGTCTTATCCGAAGCTGGGTGCGAAGGATCTGGCGCGACTGCGCAAGTTGGGCTACCGCGACCTCGCTTTCGAGATCCTGTCGCTCTACATCGATGACATTCCCGCGGCCGACCTGCGCGCCATCGTGGATCGCACCTATACCAAGGCGGCGTTTCGCTCCGAAGATATAACGCCGCTGA
Organism: Betaproteobacteria bacterium; assembly: GCA_947476535.1. Lineage (GTDB taxonomy): Bacteria > Pseudomonadota > Gammaproteobacteria > Burkholderiales > SG8-39 > CAIYPG01. Next base: position 3,872 of record CANJRC010000087.1, on the reverse strand, counting down.
AGGCATTGGAGCCGGGCCTCTCCTTGCTGCAGCTATCCAACGGGCCCACGCTGGCGTTCAAGGACGTGGCCATGCAATTGCTCGGCAACCTGTTCGAGTACGTGCTCGACCGCCGCGGCGAGTCGCTCAACATCCTTGGAGCAACCTCTGGTGACACCGGCTCCGCGGCCGAATACGCCATGCGCGGCAAGAGGAACGTGCGCGTGTTCATGCTCTCGCCGCATGGCAAGATGAGCCCGTTCCAGGCGGCGCAGATGTATTCGCTGCAGGACGCCAATATCCACAACATCGCCGTGCGCGGCGTGTTCGACGACGCCCAGGACATCGTCAAGGCGGTGTCCAACGACCTCGCCTTCAAGGCGAAGTACCGCATCGGCTCGGTGAATTCCATCAACTGGGCACGTCTGGTTGCGCAGGTGGTGTATTACTTCAAGGGCTATTTCGCCGCAACCACGGATGACAGCCAGGAAGTGACGTTCTCGGTGCCGACTGGTAACTTCGGCAACATCTTTGCCGGCTATATCGCCAAGAAAATGGGCCTGCCGATGCGTCAACTCATCCTCGCCACCAATGAGAACAACGTGCTGGAAGAATTTTTCGCCTCGGGCGCCTACCGGGTGAGGAAATCGAGCGAGGTATTCGAGACATCCAGCCCGTCGATGGACATCTCCAAGGCCTCCAACTTCGAGCGTTACATCCACGACATCGTCGGCGCTGACGGGGCCAAGGTGCGCGAACTGTGGGCGCAAGTCGATCGCAGCGGGCACTTCGATCTTGCCGGCACGCCGTGGTGGGAGCGCGTACGTGCCAGCGGTGTTGCGTCCGGGCACAGCACGCATGCCGATCGCGTGGCCACCATCCGTGACATCCACGCGCGCTTCGGCTACGTGGTGGACACGCATACCGCTGACGGCATCAAGGTCGGCCTTGCCCATCGCGAGGCGGGCGTTCCCCTGATCTGCTTGGAGACGGCGCTGGCGGCCAAGTTCGACGCCGCGGTGCGCGAAGCGATCGGCCGGGTGCCTGAGCGCCCGGCGGGCTATGACAACATCGAGGCCTTGCCGCAGCGCTGCGAGGTCATGGATGCCGATGTGGCCGCAATCAAGGCCTTCATCGCGGGGCATGCATCATGAGCGAGCTCCTCACCACGGAAAAGAACGTCCTCGGCGGCGAGCTACGCGCCTGCAGCTATTCGCCGCTGACCGGCTACTTTCGCGATGGCTGCTGCGCCACCCAGGGCCACACCGAGGTTGCGCACCTGGTGTGCATAAAGGCCACGAGCGAGTTCCTGGAATTCAGCGTGGCGCAGGGCAACGACCTGGTGACGCCGCTGCCCGAGATGCGCTTTCGCGGGCTCAATCGCGGCGACCGCTGGTGCCTGCACGTGTTGCGCTGGGTGCAAGCCTGGGAGGCCGGCAAGGCGCCGCAGGTGATCCTCGAGGCCACGCATCAGAACGTGCTGCGCTATGTGTCGCTATCGGCGCTGGAAGCGCACGCGGCGGACGGTGAGTAGCCGGGAGAGCTGTCACGCCAGTGTCGCCCTGAGGGCACGGGATGCCTGATTTCCTGCGAGCGCTGCGGCACCCGCAGTTCCGCACCTTCTTCATCGGTCAGTTGTTCGGCGCCATGGGCAGCTGGGTGCAACTGGTGGCGATGGGCTGGCTGACCTACCGCATTACCGGCTCCGTTTTCATGCTTGGCGTAGTGGGTTTCGCGGGGCAGATCGGGCTGCTCTTCCTCGCGCCCATCGGGGGCATGCTCGCCGACCGGTTCGACCGGCGCAGGATGATGCTGGTCAACCAGGTGCTCATCGCCTCGCAGGCGCTGCTGCTGGCGGCGTTGACGTACACCGGTCACATCGAGGCCTGGCACCTGATCGGGCTCTCTCTTCTGCTGGGCGCGTTCTACGCCATCGACGCGCCGATCCGCCAATCGGTACCCGCCCAGCTGGTCAAGGGAAGCAGCGACCTGCCTAATGCCATCGCGCTGGTGGCCATTACCGCCAATACCGCGCGCCTCATCGGCCCATCCATCGGCGGCTTCCTGGTCGGCATCGTGGGCGAGGCGGGTTGCTTCATGGTCAACGCGTCGGCCTACCTGATGACTTTCCTGACCGTGAGCGTATTGCGCATCGCGCATGTGCCCGCCACGGCGAAGGCATCGCCCTTCCAGGCAATCAAGGAGGGCATGGCCTATGCTGCGCAAACTCCGACCATTCGCCTGATGCTGCAGTTCTCGGCATCGGTGGCGTTCTTTGCGACCGCCTACCTCACCTTGATGCCGTACTTCGCGCGCGAGGTGTACGGCGCGGGGCCGGAGCTCCTGGGGCTCCTGCTCGGAGCGGCGGGAATGGGCTCCCTGGGCGGCAGTTTCTATCTGGCGGCGTATAGAGGCGTGCATCGCTTGCCGCGCGCCGTGGCCATCGCCGTTGCGGTGGCCGGTGCAGCCCTGGCCTGTTTTCCGCTGACGGGGTCCCCTGCATCGGGCGCGTCGGTTCTCGTGCTGGTGGGCTTTGGCGTGGTGTTCTGCGCTGGTAGCGCCAACACCTTGCTGCAGCACCTAGTGCGCGATGATATGCGCGGGCGGGTGATGTCGTTGTTCGTGATGTGTTACTACGGGGTCATGCCCCTGGGCAGCTTTGCCACCGGCGCCCTGGCCGACCTGTTCGGCGCCACGGCCACGCTGGTGGCCTTCGGCATCATCACGGTGTTGTCCGCGGCGCTGATGTATCGCAGCGCGCGAAGGATGAACTGGCGCGGGGACGAGGCGGGTTGATGGTTACGCTTGCAGCGCGCCTCGCCTTGCGGGCATCGGGCGGTTCATGGCGCAAACTGGGGCGACGAGGCAATCACCAGGCCGAGCGCGATCAATGCTGGCACCGCCTGCACCCATAGGATCTTGCGGCCCACGGTGGCCGCGCCGAAGAGGCCGGCGATGATCACGCAGCCGAGGAAGAACTGCTCGATTGCGACATCGCCAAGGATCGCGCCCCAGAGCAGTCCTGCAGCGAGAAATCCGTTGTAGAGCCCCTGGTTGGCGGCGAGCGATTTGGAGGCCTCTGCAAATTCGGGTGTCATGCGAAAGGTCCTGAGGCCGATAGGCCGCGTCCACAGGAACATTTCCAGCACCAGGAAATACAGGTGCAGCAATGCAACCAACGCGACGGCAATGGTGGTGGCGATGAACATGGCGGCAATTTCCTCTCTGGCAGGTGTTGAAAGTGCTCGTCGCGCATCCCGTCGGACCAAAAGACGCGCCATAATCCACGAATATGATACAGGGGTGCATTCAGAGCTTCGACTCTGAATGCGACACGCGGATACAACGACGATTGCGGGGGTGGGATGAAGATCAGGGACTCGGTGTTCGTCGTGACCGGCGGCGCGTCGGGACTGGGGCATGCCACGGCAACGCTGCTGGTTGCCCAGGGTGGCAAGGTGGTGATTGCGGATGTCAACGAGGAGGCTGGCGTCAAGGCGACCGGCGCACTCGGCGCTCATGCGCGGTTTATCCGCACCGACGTCTGCGACGAGGCGTCCGCGCGCGCGGCGATCAGCCTCGCGCAAAGCGAATTTGGCGTGTTACACGGGTTGGTGAATTGCGCCGGGATTTTTCCGGCCGAAGCCGTGCTCGGCAAGCGCGGCGTGCACCGGCTGGATGTCTTTGCGCGCGTGCTGCAGATCAACGTGGTGGGCACCTTCAACATGTTGCGCCTGGCGGCCGATGCCATGAGCCAGGGCACGCCCAACGAAGAAGGCGAGCGCGGCGTGATCGTCAACACCGCATCGACGGCCGCCTTCGACGGCCAGATCGGGCAGGCAGCCTACGCGGCTTCCAAGGGCGGCATCGTCAGCATGACACTGCCAGTCGCG
>CANJRC010000086.1 GCA_947476535.1 Betaproteobacteria bacterium | reverse complement strand
TCTGGTGTACCGGTTGTGACGCCAGTCGCATCGCCGGGTAGCTAAGTTCGGAAGAGATAACCGCTGAAAGCATCTAAGCGGGAAACTCGCCTTAAGATGAGACATCCCGGGGACTTGATCCCCCTAAAGGGTCGCGGAAGACCACCGCGTTGATAGGCCGGGTGTGGAAGCGCAGCAATGCGTTAAGCTAACCGGTACTAATTGCCCGTGCGGCTTGACCCTATAACCTTGAGTCAGGGTTCGCGCTTGTATAAAGCGATCACAACCAAACACTTCTTTCAAATTGAGCTTTCTGGCCGCATCAATGGGCGAGAGAGTCGACAAGTTACGTCTGGTACCCATAGCGCCTTGGAACCACGCCTTCCCATCCCGAACAGGACCGTGAAACGAGGCTGCGCCGATGATAGTGTGCGTTCGTACGCGAAAGTAGGTCAGTGCCAGACTCCTCTAAAGCAAAAAGCCCCAGCGAACTGTTGGGGCTTTTTGCGTTCTGAGTTTGAAAGCAGCTTGGTCGCATCGTAGGTTGCTGTTTATACGTACGGTGAACGTTATCTGGTGAAATGTAGGGCTGGGACTAGTTCTGGACGCTCAAAATTCTCTGCGAAATACCTAGGGTATGATTTTGGCGAGATGTTTGAATGCAAATGAATTATCTAATACTCAAGTACCTTCACATTATCTGCGTTGCGGCCAGTTTTGCCTTGTTCTTCATCAGAGGTATCTGGGTCATGCGCGCTTATCCGCCTGCGCAGGAAATTTGGGTAAGGGTTCTACCTCACTGCGTCGATGCGCTCTTGATCGCAACAGCGCTTGGAATGCTTGCGCTAGGGCCGAGCTCGCTGTGGGCGGGCAACTGGCTTGCCGTGAAAATCGTTCTTGTGCTGGTTTATGTCGCGACTAGTTTTTACGTCCTGAAATTTGTTAAGACGAGGGCACTGAAAATTAGTCTCTGGTCTATCGCACTGGTTGTCTTCCTATTTGCTACAACTGTGGCAGTGCTTCACCATCCGTCAGGCATATTTCTGATCGTATGACTTCACGGTCCATTTGCAATTGAATAACAGCCAATCCTCTAGCGTGGCTCGCCTTTGACACATTCTAAATAAGATTCGCGGCAGGTTCAGGCAGCGCAAAACTTGTTACCTCTTAATTGGTTAGTTAATTAACGCGACGACTCGGCTTGGTCCGTTGCAAATGCCGAAACCCTATGGGGGCATGGTCACTAGGCGGCCTGAATATCCGGCCAGTTGATAATGAAAACGCAGTTGTATTTCACTGATTAATCGCATTAAAACTGGAGGAGTTCTGTATGTCCCAGGATAAAGGTAGTAGGGTGTGGTTCGTCACAGGTTGTTCGTCGGGCATGGGTCGCGCGCTGGCCGAAGCAATTGCTAACTCGGGGGACAAAGCGGTCATTACGGCGAGATCCGTCGATCAAATTAGGGATGTTTCGGTGAATGCGCCCGATCGGATCAAGGCGGTTTCGCTGGATATTTCCAATCCAACCAGTGTGCGAAGTGCTGTAAAGGAAGCAATTGAGGCCTTTGGAAGAATTGATGTTTTGGTGAACAATGCGGGGATTGGCTTGGTCGGCGCTGTTGAGGAATGCACCGACGAAGAGATTCAAAATGTCTTTCGTACCAATGTGTTTGGAACGATTGGTGTCATCAAGGAGGTTTTGCCCCACATGCGCAAGCAGCGTAGTGGTGTCATTCTTGGCATGACTTCTGTCCTTGGGTTCCAGGCGGTTCCCGCGGTTGGAATCTACAGCGCGACAAAATGTGCTCTGGAGGGAATGCTAGAGGCGTTGGCAGGAGAAGTTGCGCCGCTGGGAATAAAAGTGACGATTTTGCAGCCGGGTGTATACAAAACCGATTTTCGCGCAAAATCTCTTGCACAATCGCGCGGAACTATTGATGACTATGCGGCGACCAGCGGTAAGATGAGGACAGGCCTGGTTGGATATCCGGACTCGGCCGGCGATCCCGCGAAGGCGGCTGCAGCCATACTCGCTCTGCTGAATTCCGGTAGGCCACTTCCCGGAAGGTTGGCGCTCGGTGCCGATGCCGTCAGTCTGATCAAGAACAAACTCAAGGTAATGGAAAAGAGCCTCATGGAGTGGGAGAGTCTGTCGATGGCAAGCGGGGGTTCAGAGGGGACGATGTCGCTGCATAGCTCAGCCGTCTCTCAGTCCGGGAACTAAGCTGCTTGTGATAGCCCCCCCACGAAACCTTTCGGGCAAGCGTTCCTTGTACGCATGAGCCAAGGCTATCGAGGGGGGGGCCATATCAGGCCATCTCATCAGCCTGTCTCGCGTCATGGTGGGTGGTACAGGGATTGAACCTGTGACCCCTGCCGTGTGAAGGCAGTGCTCTACCGCTGAGCTAACCACCCCTAGTAGGCGAATTATAGACCATCGCATCAGGGCGATCCAATTGATGCGATCCTTGGCTCTCCTTGTTTCGGAGATCGTTATGCATTCCGGTAGAATCTCCGCCTTTCTGCGGACTCCCAGATGATACGCACCCGCTTTGCTCCAAGTCCGACCGGATTCCTGCATATAGGCGGTGCTCGCACTGCCCTGTACTCATGGGCATACGCACGGCGACATGGCGGGAAATTCATTTTGCGTATCGAGGATACGGATCGCGAGCGTTCGACGGACGCGTCGGTGACTGCAATCATTGACGGAATGAAGTGGCTGGGCCTCGATTGGGATGAAGGGCCTTTCTATCAAATGGACCGGCTTCCACGATACCGCGAAGTTGCAGACCGGCTCATTGCTGAGGGCAAGGCCTACGCCTGCTATTGCTCGAAGGAGGAGTTGGACCGGATGCGTGAAGAGCAGCGTGCGCATGGAGCCAAACCTCGTTACGACGGACGGTGGAGGCCAGAGCGGGCGGCGAGCCTCGGGCTGGTGCCGCCAGCTGGCATCGAGCCGGTGATTCGCTTCCGCAACCCCGATGACGGTGATGTGATCTTCGACGACATGGTGAAGGGGCCGATTTCCATTTCCAACGCCGAGCTTGACGATTTTGTTTTGCTTAGAGGTGATGGCGTACCTACTTACAATTTTGGCGTTGTCGTGGACGATTTGGACATGGGGATTACCCACATCATTCGTGGCGATGACCATGTGAACAATACGCCTCGACAAATCAACGTAATGCATGCCCTCAACGCTGAGTTGCCTAAATTTGCTCATGCCCCGATGATTCTAGGGGCTGATGGTGAAAGACTTTCCAAACGGCATGGCGCGGTCAGCGTCATGCAATATGAAGAGGATGGTTTCCTCCCTCGCGCCATGGTCAACTACCTTGCACGGCTTGGATGGTCGCATGGCGATGATGAAAATTTCTCTCCGGAACAGTTCGTGCAGTGGTTCGACTTAAAGCACGTCAGCAGGTCGCCAGCGCAATTCAATCCAGAAAAACTGCGCTGGTTGAACCATCAACACGTTCGCGAACAGAGTGATGAGGAACTAGCCGATGCGATAGTTCCTCGCATGAAGTTTCTTGGTGCTGACCTATCTTCCGGCCCGCCTCTTCGTGGTGTCGTGGCGTTGTTCAAGGATCGGGCCGAAACCCTTGTTTCCCTCTCGAATGACTGCCTGATGTTTTACTCCGAACCTAGGCCTACGCAGGAGTTGTTTGATCAGCACGTCCCCGCGCCGATAAAGCCGGTGCTGGCAGGGTTAGCCAACGATTTTGAGGCCATACCGGATTGGACGCCTGTGTCCATCGGAGCGCAAATTCGAGCTGTGCTCGATGCCAGACAGCTGAAGATGCCCAAGCTGGCGATTCCAGTTCGTGTATGTGTGCTGGGACGCACGAACACTCCAGACCTGGCAAGCGTTCTAAGCCTGTTGGGCAGGCGTGTCGTTGTTGAGCGCTTGCGTCAGAATTTGCCCACTTCGTGAAAGACATCGCGCGAAGAAATTATTTTCCCCAAATCAACATTGAGTTCTGCGGAGTCACCGGGTTGACGGTATAATTCTAACTTCCAGTGGGGGTATAGCTCAGCTGGGAGAGCGCTTGCATGGCATGCAAGAGGTCAGCGGTTCGATCCCGCTTATCTCCACCATCCGCAATACTGCACGATTCGTAAGTCCCCATCGTCTAGAGGCCTAGGACATCACCCTTTCACGGTGAGTACCGGGGTTCGAATCCCCGTGGGGACGCCACTGATTGTGCGCGTATTGGGATAGTTCGGTGCCCGCATTTCAGGCATGCCGGATTAACCGCTGCTGCTTGGCGAGGAGTTCGGTGAGTTGGAGTGTGGGTACCAATCCCGGAAACGGGGCGTTAGCTCAGCTGGTAGAGCAGCGGACTCTTAATCCGTCGGTCGAGTGTTCGATCCACTCACGCCCCACCATTTTTGGATTCCAACCGGCTCTCGGCCGGGGGGGACGGTCAAAACTTCCTGAGTCGGGCTTCCGCCACGGATCCCGCAATGTCACGACAGTACTGTCTGACATGCGGCTAATTTGCTGCTTTGACAAGGTTTTTTGGCCATTTTATCTGGACATGCACGTGGCTCGCAGGTAGGCTACCCAAGACCAAGTTAGTTTTTTCTGATTAATCTGGGGGTAACGGGCGAATGGCCATACCACACGTCCGCATTGTTCCTACGGTCAAAAACACTGTGCTCGTGATCGACGACCAGACTACCGGTCGGGCGATCCTGGAGCAGATTGTTTGCAGCATGGATGATCATATCGCCGTCGAGGCATTTGAGCGGCCGATCGATGCCGTTGTCTGGGCGGCGACCCACGTGGCAGACCTAGTGTTAGTGGATTTTCAGATGCCAGAGATGGACGGCATTGAAATGGCCAAGCGCTTGAGAGCGCTACCGGGTTATGAACACGTGCCCATTGTCATGGTGACGGTGAACGACGACCGCAAGGTCAGGTATGCGGCGCTCGATGCCGGTATTACCGACTTTCTCAATAAGCCGGTCGACACAAAGGAGTGCATGGCCCGGTGCCGCAATCTCATCACCTTGCGCCGACAACAATTGATCCTCGAAGACCGAAGAAGAATGCTCGAGGGGATGGTGCACGATGCTACGCGCGAGATCCGCGAACGAGAGCGGGAAACGCTGATTCGGCTGGCAAGGGCTGGTGAATTCCGTGATGAAGAGACCGGTAACCATGTCATACGCATGGCGCGCTATTCATCGCTCATCGCAAAGGTTATCGGCATGGATGCGGACTACGTCGAGACGGTCGAGCGGGCCGCCCCGCTTCATGACATTGGCAAGGTGGGCATTCCCGACCAGATTCTCCGCAAGCCCGGGGTGCTGGATCCCGTCGAATTGAAATTGATGCACCAGCATGCGGTCATGGGTTATGAAATCCTCAAGGACAGCCCGTCGAAGTACCTGCGTATGGGTGCCCTGATCGCGCTGGGGCATCACGAAAAGTTCGATGGCAGTGGTTACCCCAGCGGCCTCGTAGGTGACCATATTCCTTTGCCGGCAAGAATCGTCGCTGTCGCGGACGTGTACGATGCGCTGACTTCGGTGCGCCCTTACAAGTCGGCGTGGACGAATGAAGATGCTCTCGGATTCCTGTCGGAGAATCGTGGCAAGCATTTCGACCCGGAACTGGTTGATGCCTTTATTCGCATGAGTGATGATGTTTCGCGCATCCAGCATGAACTGCGCGACACGGAAAACGCCAAGGTCGCTCCGCGCTCCGTCAGATGATCAGGTACGTCACAAACGGGTACGCCGCTCTGCGCAGGCGCTTGAAGGAGCGCCCGGATACGGAGCATGAGCAGGCGCTGGTTCGCCTGGCTGTGGGCACGTTCCTGTTTTTCTACCTGCTGCCCAAGGCATTCATCAACCCGCAGGATCAGCAGGTCGTGGACTACGAGTTCCTCGCGGCGATGATTGCGTTCCTCATTGCGTCTGTGGCGATATTTGCCTCGATCATGACGAGCGGGAATATTTCTCCGGTTCGGCGTCTAATCTCAATCACCCTGGATGTCGGTACCGTGACATTCTTCATGTCGCAGACCAACGTGCATGGCCTGCCGATGTTCCTTGTCTACATCTGGGTCACGCTGGCAAATGGATTCAGGTTCGGACCGAAGTACCTTGTGTACAGCCTGACGCTGAGTATTTTCGGATTCCTGGTGGTTCTCCGCGTGAGCCCCTTCTGGGCGAGTAACGCCGATGTGGCGGCAGTACTGATATTCGGGATGCTCGCGCTCAGCCTGTACGTGCTGTCGTTGGTGAAGCGAATGTTTGACGCCCTGAGCCGGGAGGAAACTGCCAATCAGGCCAAACGGCGATTCATCTCCGTGGTTAGCCATGAAATGCGCACGCCGCTCAATGCCATCATCGGCATGGGAGACCTCCTGCGCGAGGGGCAGCTAAGCCGCGAGCAGTCCGACATGGCGCAGACCATGGGCACAGCGTCGCGGATGCTGTTGCGCCTGGTCGAGGATGTGCTGGATTTTTCGAAAATAGAGGCTGGAAAGCTTTCGATCGAGGACACGCCATTCGACCTGCATGCACTGCTGAACAGCACCTGCCGCATCCTCGACGCGCAGGCGCAGGCCAAAGGACTCGAATTGCGTGTATCGATCATGCCTGAGGTGCCGCACGCGCTGAGGGGCGATTTGCACCATCTGCGGCAGATATTGGTGAACCTGGTCGGCAATGCCATCAAGTTCACTGAGCGTGGCAGCGTGATGGTCCATGTATCGCTGCTGTCAGAGCAGGAGTCTTCCGTTCGTGCCAAGTTCTCGGTGCGAGACAGTGGTATCGGAATCGCGCCGGAGGCGCAGCAACAGATCTTCGACAGCTTCATGCAGGCAGACCAGTCCACGACGCGCCGGTTTGGCGGCACCGGTCTCGGCACGACCATTGCCAAGCAATTGGTTGAGTTGATGGGGGGGCAGATCGGCCTGGAGAGTGCGGAGGGCCTTGGAAGCACTTTCTGGTTTGAACTGCCGCTGCACAAGCAACCGGAGGCCGCCACTGCAACGGCGCTTGGAGAACTGGCAGGCGCACGCATTATGTTGGTTGGATTTCCCCAGGCAGATCGCGAAGCCATCAGCCAGATGCTGGGCGGCTGGGGCGTCGCCGCAGTGGTGCCGGCCAACCTTGAGGAGGCTGCGCAGCGAGTGGTTGCAGATATTGGCGTTGCTTCGCCTTTTCACAGCATCATGGTTTGGGCGGATCAGGAGCAGACGGCTCAGCAGGCTGCCAGCAGCCTAGGTCGCAATTCTGGAGCGCCCCTGATTCTCTGCTTGCCTCCGGGGGCGGAATTCGGGCTCGCGCATGGAAGCTTCGGCGCCATGTCAAAATTCGTGTCAACGTTGTCAATGCCGGCACAGACGCGGTTGCTGTTCAACGTGTTGCACTCGATTTCCGCGGTAGAGAAGTCGGACTCACCGGCAGGTGTCGTTCAGTTGCGAGACTATCTGCGTCGTCGAACGCAAGCACGCCAGTACCGGATTATCGTTGCCGATGACAGCGCGACGAATCGCCAGGTTCTGGGCAAGATTCTCGAGCGCGGGGGGCACAATGTCACCTTGGTCGATGACGGTGAGTACGTCCTTGACGCGTTGGAGACAGCCGAGTTTGACCTGGCCGTGCTTGATCGCAATATGCCGGGAATGGGGGGGATTGAAGCCTTGCGGGCGATTCGTGTCATGCAGGTCGATGGCCCGCAGATTCCAGTCATCGTGTTGTCGGCGGACGTGACTTCGGATACGCGCAGAGAGTGCGAGGAGGCTGGTGCGGACGCGTTCTTGTCCAAGCCTGTGGAGGCCATCAAGCTGCTGGACACCGTTGCGGATCTGTGTGGCAACGGATCAACGGAAAAACGTCGTCCCATACAGGTCGTTCAAAAGGAATCGCGTTCCAGCGTCGATGCGCTTAACCTGGAAACCCTGCAATTGCTGGAGGGGCTGGGCACGCAGTCAGGGTTCCTTGAGCGGCTGGTCAAGGTGTTTCTCAGTGACAATATCCAGTTGTTGGACAAGATGGATCGCAGTGTCACCGGCAGGGACTTTCCCGAATTCCGGCGGCTACTGCACGCGATGAAAGGATCCGCAGCGAGCATCGGGGCCGACCCGCTTGCCCAGGTCTGCAGCACCATGAACGTGCAATCAGATGCGGAGCTGGGGCTGCAACTCAAGCTTCTTGTTAGTACCATACGACAGGAATTCGAGCGCGCCCGCGGTGGCCTGGAGCGATACATCGCTGAGCATCGTCGAACCACCGGCTAGAGGGCGTGTCACCCAGTCTTTGCATGAACTGTGCTCGCGCCACGCGCAATTTCCGATCGACCACCAATAGTTTATTCTGCAAAACCCAACATTCTGTGGGAGCCTGGCGTGTCATTTTTCATCAAGCTGATCGAGACGACTGATTCGGAGCGACGGGCTCTAGAGAACCTTCCCAAGGTCCACGCCATGATCAATCATGGACTGACGCTGGAGGAATATCAGACGTTCCTGCACGACATGTATCACATCGTCTGGAATTTCTGTCCGATAATGGCTTCGGCTGCATCCAGGTGCAGTGACGATTTTCGCCAGGTCCGCTATCGTCTCTATGAAAGTATTGAGAGCGAGAAGGGGCATGAGGCTTGGGTATTCGATGATCTCCTCGCGGTTGGCGGCGATGCAGAAAAGGCGAAAGCGACGCTTCCCAGCCTTCCAGTGCAAAGCATGATCGCGTTCAACTACAACGCGGTCGAGCGAGTGCATCCCTGCAGCGTGATCGGCATGCTCTATACGCTTGAAGTCGTGTCTTCAGTGTACGGCGGCCGGGTAGCGACCGCCATTTCCCGGGCCATTGGAATTCCCGGTCCGCGAGGGTTTACTTTCCTCGACTCCCATGCGTCGATGGATCTGGACCACATGGCAAAGCTCACCGAGCTGGTCAAGACCATCGAGGCACCGGCGGCGCAACAGGCAATCATCAATGCGACGCGCGTCAATTTCTGGCTGTTTGGGCAGGTGTTCAGCCAACCTGTATTCAATCAACCGGCCACCGCAAGAGCCGCCTGAGGGGTTTTCGCGGCAAAGTTGTCCATACGTCGCATCTGCGAGCGCACGATACGCCCCATCATCTTGAGGTCGCGGTCTTCCAGTCGAAGTGCCGCATCGACCCACACATCTGTGATCCGGTCCAGCTCCTCGCGCGTAATCGGGTGAATGTGCTGACGGGCCTGAAAGACGGCTTGGAAGCCGTTGCGACGTTTCTGGTTCTTGGCGATCCAGCTGCGCACAGTTGATTCGCCTTCGCCATCCTTGGCCAGCACGTCAACGACGCCCATCTCGTAGAGCTTGGAGGCGGGAAGGATCCGTCCGCTCGTGATGAGATCTTCGGCGGCTCTCATGCCAATGCGACGAGCGAGCAGGCTGTATGCACCCATGCCCGGAAAAAGATTGAACAGGATCTCGGGCAGACCCAACTGCGCGCTTTCCTCGGCAACAATCACGTCCGAAGACAGAGCCGTCTCGAAGCCGCCGCCCAGTGCGTCGCCTTGCACGAGGGAGATCGTCGTCATGGTGGGGCATCCGTAATTGCGTATGCGGGGATAGATGTTGTCGATGCACAGCTTGGCATAGTGGGCCAATGCCTCGCGCTCACGCGACTTGATCAACAGGATGAACAGTGCCAGGTCGCCCCCCAGGTTGAACACGCGGGGGATGTTTGAGCCGACGACATAGTAGTTTGCCTTGTGCAGCTGGCCTGACTGCGGAACGCACCCTTTGTTGGTCTCCAGCATGTTGTCGTGGGCCCGAATGTCGTTCAGAAGCCCCAGGCTGAAGCAGGGCGTTCCGGTCGGATTGAACCAGGCCCAGATCGTGCCCGTGTCCGGCTCGAACTCCAAGTCGAATTGGGTGTTGCGCTGACCGTAGGAGGACTTCTTCGGCATTTCGAGATTCAGCATTTCGGAAAGATTCATGGTCTGGCTCCTGTGGTTGATATCTAAAAAAAGGTCACTGCTTTGGCGCGACGCTTTAGCCACTGCCAACTTCTTCCAACGGATGGCTCTTGAGCGTTCGCCTGCTTGGCTTATCGAGGCTGAAACCATTAGACCTACCTTTTTTGGGGCACGCAATGCTAACGGCATAAAAAGCCCATGACACTGTAGGGAAAACTTGATGAATGTCGATGTTGCGCTGACGTTGCATTTTCGTTGCTCCATTCTGTGTCGATGCAGCTGTGTGCTTGCGCTGTCGTGCTCGGTCGGCATGTTGAATGTCTGCCGTAGCCGGCCCGCCGCAGCTAATACTTCACTCCCTGCACCGAGCGTATTTCAGTGATGGGAAGCACGGCGATTTCCCGCAGCCGCAGGTTATCTTCGCGGCTGGAGTCGAGCAGGTTGGTGAGCCGCGCGCAGGAGGACGTCACAAAGTGATCGCGCTCATCTTCGCCTCGGCGCGAGATGCCGAAATCCAGCCTGCTCCGCTCCTGCGGGAGCACTTTGCCGACAAGATCCTTGCTCGCCCAGTTCGCGCCGAAACGCGCGAATTCGCTGAGGCGCGTGGCATGACCGATCGTGTCGCCGAGCATCGCAATTTCAATGCCGTTATCGGACCGGAAGGTGCCCAGCCATTCCGGACCTTCGTGCAAGCCTATGTTCAGGTACAGCTCTCTCGGCCAGTTCTCGCGAAATTGCCATTGCTTGCTGATTTGCCTGATTTCACGCTTCAGCTCGCAGGCGCACATCAGCGCATTCATTGCGTAGTTGGTTTCGGGTTGCGGGAAAAAATAACGGACCATGCGGTCCCCGGCGAGCCTACCGGACGCGCCGAAGTATTTTTGGAGGATCGGCCCCATGGTCTTCCAGACATCGTTGATCAATTCGAAATACTCTTCGGGGGGCAGCTCGGAGCATATGCTCGCCGAGCCCTGGAGCGCGGTGGCCATGACAGCCAGCAGTGTCAACGCCGGCAAGGGCCTGTGCAACAGATCGCGCAGTCCAGAACCCAGTCAGGGAAATACCCCATAAGCTTGGCACTGTCCTTCCCGGGCTGTGGCTGTCTAAGCAATGGTTTGGACACCATTTCTAACTTAATGTAATTATTTAATGCTGCTATAGAATTACTGGTCTTAACAAGTAACTATTTGATTTAAATCAAACTTTTTCTGTCCGGTTAGAGGTTGTTTATACCGTATATATCTGAAGTATTCACATGCTTAAAGAGTGTCGTCAAGCGTTTCTGGAGACTGTTGCGGACAAGGAGGGGCGCATCGACAGCACAGTGTCTTGGGTGTTTGGGGTGAGCTTTCTCCAGCAACCCCTCGTGACTATTGGCGTCTGGAAAAATCGAGGGTAGCCTTACGCTTGTTGGAGGTGGCATTTGGAGGATCGGTGTCCCAGCTGTCCAATTTGCATTCGAGGAGGGGCTATCCATGTTTCTGGAAAACCGCTTTGAGCGCACGCTCGACCGGCTTCGTGCAACGTCGCAAATTCCGTTGCGCATCGAACTGTGGAACGGGCATCGTTTTGAACTGGCGCCCGAGCCGAAGGTCACCGTGACCATCCCGAGGCCTTCGGCGCTGCAGTATTTCATTTCCCCCGACCTGAGCAAACTGGGTGAGGCTTTTGTGGAAGGGCACATCCGGGTCGAGGGTTCGATCCATGATGTCTTTCGGATCGCCGAGAGTCTTGCGCGCAGTGCCGCAGCTTCCGCACGCGATGGCATCCTCAAATTCGCCCGCCATACCCGCAGTCATGACCGCAAGGCGATCGAATACCACTACGACGTTTCCAACGACTTCTATTCGCTGTTCCTGGACCGTAACATGGTGTATTCCTGCGCCTACTATCGGAGCAACGCAGACACCCTGGAGCTGGCGCAGGAACAGAAGCTGGATCACATCCTTGGCAAGCTCATGCTGAAAAAGGATGAGCGACTGCTCGATATCGGTTGCGGATGGGGCGCCTTGGTCATCCGCGCGGCGAAGAAGTTCGGTGCGAATGCGACCGGCATCACCCTGTCGAAGAACCAGTACGCCCTGGCGCAGGAACGCATCAAGGCCGAGGGGCTCGAAGGCCGTTGCAAGGTGGAGCTGCGCGATTACCGGGATGTCGGGGGCAGTTTCGACAAGATTTCGAGCGTCGGCATGTTCGAGCATGTCGGCGTGAAGAACCTGCCGGTGTATTTCAACAAGATCCGTTCCCTGCTGGCCGATGACGGGCTGGTGCTCAATCACGGCATTACCGCGGCCAACCCTGACAACCGTTGGGTGGGACTGGGTGCCGGCGAGTTCATTGATCGCTACGTGTTTCCCCAGGGCGAACTACCGCACCTGGCAACGGTAACGCGGGAGATGTCCCTGGCCGGACTGGAGGTGACCGACGTCGAGTCGCTGCGTCGGCACTATGCGAAGACCTGTGGCGAATGGGCGGACCGGCTGGATACCCAGCGCGAACGGGCAACGACACTGGCCGGCGACAAGCGCGTGCGCATCTGGCAGGTCTACCTTGCCGGCTGCGCCTATGGGTTCGCGCAGGGTTGGATGAACATCTACCAGCTGCTGGCCCGCAAGGACGGGGCCGGGATCAACCCGCTACCGATGACCCGGGATTACATGTATCGGGCCTGAGCCGACCGTGGACGGAGCGCATCGGCGGCTTCAGTGAAAATCCCGGGAACGGGCCTTCATCCGGCCGAGCAGGGCGGAATGATCGAAGAGGCGCCGGGCAATCAGGTGCGTCACATTGCCTTCGCGCTCGAGCACGCCTTCAACGCCCATCAGGCGTGATTTCAGCAATTCACGCCGCTGGCTCTCGGCCAGGTCGCGCCAGACGATGACATTGACCGAGCCGGTTTCGTCCTCCAGCGTCACGAACACCACGCCCGAGGCGGTGCCCGGGCGCTGGCGGCCGGTCACCAGGCCTGCCGCATGGACGTACCTGCCGCCACGGAATGCGCGCAGGGCTTCGGCTGTCACACAACCCATGCGCCCGAGCCGCGGGCGCAGCAGCGCGAGCGGATGCCGGCCCAGCGTGAGGCCGAGGCTGGCGTAATCGGCCAGCAGGTCCTCGCCTTCTCCGGGTGCAGGCAACGCCAGCGGCGTTTCGTCCACCGGGGCCTCGCGAAGCAGGTTGTCCAGTGTCTCGACCCCGGCCACGGCCCACCAGGCGCCTCGCCGGTGGCCGGCCAGTCCGGCGAGGGCGCCGGCTGCTGCAAGGCGCTTCAGGTCGTGGCGATTCAGTTCGGCTCGATGCGCAAGCTCGCTGACCGAGGCCGGCGGGTGTCCGTGACGGACGGCGACGATGCGCTCGGCGGCTGCCTGCGACAGCCCATGCACCAGGCGCAAGCCAAGGCGTACCGGCGGCTGAGGGGCGGCCTGCGGCTCGCCGGGCCGTGACGCCGCCGCGCGCTCCTCCAGCGTGCAATCCCAGTGGCTGGCCAGCACATCGGCAGGCCTCACCTCGACGCCGTGCCGGCGCGCGTCCTGCACCAGTTGTGACGGCGCATAAAAACCCATGGGCTGGCTGTTGAGGATGGCCACGAGGAAGGCCGCCGGCTCGTGGTGCTTCAGCCAGGCGGACACATAGGCGAGCAGGGCGAAGCTGACCGAATGCGATTCCGGGAAACCGTACTCGCCAAAACCCAGGATCTGGCGGTAGATGCCCTCGGCGAACTCGCGCCGGTAACCGCGCGCGAGCATGCCGTCGATGAGCTTTTGCTGCAGGTGCTCGAGCCCGCCCTTGCGCTTCCAGGCGGCCATGGAGCGGCGCAGCTGGTCGGCTTCGCCGGGCGTGAACCCAGCCGCCACCACGGCCAGCTGCATCACCTGTTCCTGGAAGATCGGGATGCCCAGGGTGCGCTTGAGCACCGCCTCGACGGCCGCGCTCGGGTAGGTCACCGGCTCCGTGCCGTTGCGCCGCTTCAGGTAGGGGTGGACCATGCCGCCCTGGATGGGGCCCGGGCGCACGATGGCCACTTCGATCACCAGGTCGTAGAAGTTCTGCGGCTTGAGGCGCGGCAGCATCGACATCTGCGCCCGCGACTCGATCTGGAACACGCCAACGGTATCCGCCTTCCGGATCATGGCGTACACGTCCGGATCGTCGTCCTGCAACAGGCTGTCCATGGAAATGGGGTAGCGCTCCCGCCCGGGGTGGCGGGGCAGGCGGTTCACCAGATCGAAACAGTGGCGGATGGCCGAGAGCATCCCGAGCGCGAGGATGTCGACCTTGAGCAACCCGAGGCGATCCAGGTCGTCCTTGTCCCACTGGATGATGCAGCGGTTCTCCATGGCGGCGTTCTCCACCGGCACGAGCTCGGAGAGCGGCCCGCGCGAGATCACGAAGCCGCCCACGTGCTGCGACAGGTGGCGCGGAAATCCCTGTAGTGTCATCGCCATTTTCACCAGCTGGCGAATCACCGTGCTGTCCGGGTCGAAGCCGGCTTCCTGCAGGCGCTGCGGCAGCTGGTGACGATCGTCCCACCAGGCCATGGAGCCCGACAGGCGCTCCAGCTGGTGGGCGTCCAGCCCCAGCGCGCGGCCGACGTCGCGCAGCGCGCTGCGCGCCCGGTAGCTGATCACGGTGGCGGCCAGTGCCGCGCGCTCGCGGCCGTACTTGCCGTAGATGTACTGGATGACCTCCTCGCGCCGCTGGTGCTCGAAGTCGACGTCGATGTCCGGCGGTTCGTTCCGCTCGCGGGAGATGAAGCGCTCGAACAGCATGGATTGTTTCACCGGGTTGACCTCGGTGATGCCCAGCGCATAGCACACCGCCGAGTTGGCCGCCGAGCCGCGCCCCTGGCACAGGATGTTGCGCGCCTTGGCGTACCAGACGATGTCGTGCACGGTGAGAAAGAACGGCTCGTACTTCAACTCGATCACCAGCGCGAGTTCACGCTCGATCAGCGCGCGAACATCTGCCGGGGTGCCATCGGGGAAGCGTCGTCGCAGGCCCTCCGCGGTGAGATGGCGCAGGTGCGAGGCCGGCGTCTCGCCCGGAGGCACCAGCTCGGCGGGGTATTCGTAGCGCAACTCGTCGAGCGAGAAGCGGCAGCGCTCGGCGATGCGAAGGGTCTCGGCGAGCAATGCCGGCGGGTAGAGTTGGGCGAGGCGCATGCGCGCGCGCAGGTGCCGCTCGCCGTTGCCTTGCAGCTTGCGGCCGCATTCGCGCACCGGCGTGCGCAGGCGGATGGCGGTGAGCACATCCTGCAGGCGGCGGCGCGAGCGCACATGCATGTGCACGCCGCCCGCGGCCACCAGCGGCAGTCCGCTGGCTGCAGACAAACTTCGCAAGGATGCCAGCCTCGCGCGATCGTCGGGGCCGCAGTGCAGTTCCGCGGCAATCCAGGCGCGGCCCGGGAAGCGTGCGGCCAGCCACTGCGCGTGTTCGAGTGCCTGCGCTTGTGCCGCTGCGTTCAGCTCGGGAACCAGCAGCGCCAGGCAGCCGGGCAGGCCGTCATCGAGGTCGGCGCGCGTGAGCACATAGCGCCCCTTGGCGCTGCGCCGCCGTCCGCGCGTGATGAGGGCCGACAGCCGGCCGTAGCTGGTGCGGTCGGTGGCGAGCAGCACCAGCACAGGGCCGGCCGTCGTTCCCGCCGTCGTCCCCGCAGTTATTTTCGCAGTGATGTCACCTGTGTCTTCATCGCGCAGGCGGATCTCGCTGCCGATGATGAGCTGGAGGCCGGCGTCCTTCGCCGCGACATGCGCGCGCACCACGCCGGCAAGCGAGCACTCGTCGGTGATGGCCAGTGCCGTGTAGCCAAGCTCGGCCGCGCGCGTCGCCAGTTCCTCCGCGTGCGATGCGCCGCGCAGGAAGGTGAAATTGCTCAGGCAGTGCAGTTCCGCATAAGCGGGAAGGGTGGCGCTCATGCATCACCCTTCCCGCTTATGCGGGCGCGCGTGGTGTGGCTTAGCCGGACTTCCTCGGCACGGGCTGCGGGAACTTGCCCGCGCGCGACTGGTAGATGAAGTCCGAGGCGCCGCGCTGTCCCTGGAGGAAGTTGGAGATCTGCAGCGGGAAGCTGGAGGCGGCGTCCAGCTTCTGGCTGAACGACCAGTCGTGCACCACGGTGCGTGACAGGATGCGCCATTCGCCGGCACGTTTGGTGAATACGTCCACATAGCGTCCGGAGAAGATGTCCAGCCATTCCGCCTGTTGGTCGTCGGTGCGCCGCAGGTAGGCCACGCCGTAGGTCTCGGCATGCGCCCGGTCGGCATCCTTGTCGTCGAACTCGATCACGTGGTTGAGCACCGAGTGCGTGCTGTGGTGCGTGCGCTGCGCGAGCGAACCGAGGATGTAATCGGCAAAGTCGTGCCCGTTGCCCTTGAAGTGCCCGTGGTCGTCGTACGAGTCCGCGTGATAGCAGGACTTCAGCGCGGCCAGGTCGTGGCGGTCGACGCCGCGGCTGTAGCGCATGAGCACGTCGCGGATGGCTTCGCGGTCGGCGAGCCGTTGCAGTGTTTTTTCGTCCATGGGTTCTCCTGGCGGGTGTTGATTGCTGGGCTTGTTCCTGCGCACTGTGGCGATTGTGCCTGCCGTGTGCGCGGAGCACAGCTTCTAGCATATCTGGCTGCAGCCGGGTTTGCGGGGGGCTGAACGCAGCGTCCCCACAGGCAATCGGAATGTCAGTATTTATCCATTCCATGTCCGATAGACGGATGAAATAGCCCGAAATAACCAGTATTTCTGCAGTGATTTTCATGGTGCAAGTGGATGCCTGGCGAGGCTTGCGTCAGGAAAAGATTCCGTGCAGGTACCAGCCGGCATCCGAGTCCAGCGCTTTCCTCTCGCGGTAGATCCAAAGGAGCGAACGCTCCTTCGAGCGGGCCACGAAGTAGTCGCGCGCAATTTCGCCGTCATCCCACCAGCCGGTTTCGATGCGCTCGGGGCCGGCCAGCAGCTCGAGTGGCCCGTCATGGTGAGGCACGGAGGCGATTTCACGGATCGGCCTGGGTTCTTCGAGCAGCCAGAACGGGCGCTCGCCTGCAGGTGGTTTTTCCAGGGGGAGGCAGGATTGCTGCAGCTCAGTGGGTGACGCGGTTCGGGGCCGGGCCGGCAATTTACCCTGCAGTTCAGTCACGGCGCTAGCGTGCTCGGGGCGATGCTCGTCGGACGATGCAACGCCGTGCACGGCCTGCGTGCCAAGGCGCGCGCGCAGGCGCTCGATCAGCTTCTCCCAGCTGCCGGGCGCGATGGCGTCGCTGGCGAAGAGGCCCAGGCTCTCGCCCGCCAGCGGCAGCATGTCGCAGGCGCTCACGCTGATGCTGCGCACGGGCTCACGCAGGGCAAGGCTGGACAGGCGCTCGCGCAGCAGCAGCGTGAAGTGGGCGCTGTCGCGCGACGGGGCCACGAGCCCGATCGGCACCTCGGTGACGGCATCGCGATGCACGAGTCGCACGGCGATGCGCTGCACGCCGCTCGCGCGCGCGGCGAGAAACCCGGACAGCTGGACGAGCAGTCGCCGCGCGGCGAACAGCAGCGCCTCGGCCTGCGTGACTTCAACGGGGAGTTCGATGGCGGCCTGGAAGCGCTCGGGGAGGCGAAACGGCGTGCGCGGATCGGGCAGGCGGCCCAGGCCGCGATCCACGGTGTCGAGCAGCACCTGCCCGAAGCGTCGCGCCACGCCATCGCGCGGCAGTCCCTGCAACTGGCCTAGCGTGTCGATGCCCAGGCCCTGCAGCGCTTCGAGCGTGTCGGCGCCGACGCCCTGGCCCGCTGCGCCACGCAGCACGGCCAGCGGTAACGCGGCCACTGCGGCTTCCAACTGTGCGGGCTCGACGATGTGCAGGGGGGTAGGAGCAGCTTTTGCCGTTGCGGCCGAGCCCGTAGTTGAAACTGAGGTCGAAACTGAGGTCGAAACTGAGGTCGAAGCTGCGGTTGCCGATGCCTTGCGTGCGGTGTCTGTGTTGTGCCGTGCGGTTCTCGGTGAGGGCGCGGATCGGGCCGGAGCCTCTGCTGCCGTCTGCGTTTTCCACGACGCCGCGAGCCCCATCCAGGTCGCCGCGAGCGGCGTGGGCGCGCCCGCCAGCGCAGCGCCGAAGCCCATGTCGGCCAGGCCGGCCTCGAGCGCCTTGGCGATGTTGCCGGTGCCGCCGAACAATTGCAGGCTGCCGGAGACTTCCAGCAGCACGGTGTCCGGCAGCGCGATGGCGACGCTGGGGGTGAACTGCGA
>CANJRC010000085.1 GCA_947476535.1 Betaproteobacteria bacterium | reverse complement strand
GCGTCCTGATGGCTGCCGGAGAACGCCGTGTACACCAGCTCGCCCAGCCATGGGTGGCGCGGGTGCAACGGGATGTCGGTGCATTCAGTGACCACCTGGATGATCTCGTCCGGGTTGGAGAGGTCGAGCTCCGGATCCACGCCCTGGCTGTAGAGGTTCATCGCCATGGTGGTGATGTCCATGTTGCCGGTGCGCTCGCCGTTGCCGAGCAGCGTGCCCTCGACGCGGTCGGCGCCGGCGAGCAGCGCGAGTTCGCCTGCAGCAACCGCCGTGCCGCGGTCGTTGTGGGTGTGCACCGAGAGGATGATCGAATCGCGGCGGCTGAAATGGGTGTGGAAATATTCCACCTGGTCGGCGAAGACATTGGGCGTCGCTACTTCCACCGTGGTGGGCAGGTTGATGATGCATTTCTTCTGCGGCGTGGGCTGCCAGACATCCATCACCGCATTGCAGATCTCAACGGCGTATTCGGTCTCGGTGCTGGTGAAGCTCTCCGGCGAGTATTCGAATATCCATTCAGTCCGCGGATACTTCGCGGCTTCCGCCTTCACCCACTCGGCGCCCTGCACGGCAATGGCCGTGATGCCCTTGCGGTCCAGGCCGAATACGCGCTCGCGCTGCACCGGCGACGTGGAATTGTAGAGATGGACGATGACGCGCTTAGCGCCCTTCACCGACTCGAAGGTGCGGGTGATGAGATCGTGGCGCGCCTGCACCAGCACCTGGATGGTGACGTCATCAGGAATCTGTTTTTCCTCGATCGCCCAGCGCACGAAGTCGTAATCGGGCTGGCTCGCAGACGGGAAGCCCACTTCGATCTGCTTGAGTCCGATCTTGAGCAACAGCGCCCACATGCGTTTTTTCTGCGCCGGGTTCATGGGCTCGAGCAGCGCCTGGTTGCCATCGCGCAGGTCCACGCTCGTCCACAGCGGCGCCCTGGAGATGACCTTGTTCGGCCATTGGCGCTGCGCGATGGGGGGTGAATCGGTGGGGCGGTACTTGCGGTGGTCGAAGGCTTTCATCTGAAGCTCCTGCTTTCCATGGGTCGTCCTAAGGGGATGGGTCATCCGGCCTATGGGATGACTCGACACAAGCAGTGTAGGTGGGACGGCGGGGCAGGTGGTTGCAAACGTAATGTAAATATCGAAGAAATTAGCAATAAAATTGCTTATAATTTATTATTTAAGGCGTAAAGAACCCTTTATGTGGAATT
Organism: Betaproteobacteria bacterium; assembly: GCA_947476535.1. Classification (GTDB taxonomy): domain Bacteria; phylum Pseudomonadota; class Gammaproteobacteria; order Burkholderiales; family SG8-39; genus CAIYPG01. The sequence continues at coordinate 17,142 of CANJRC010000085.1, read as the reverse complement.
GAGGGCAATAATATGAAAATCGACCGGCACGACCGCAGGATCCTCGAAGTCCTCCAGGCAGACGGGCGCATCAGCAACCAGGAGCTGGCCGACCGGATCGGCCTGTCGCCATCGCCCTGCTTGCGGCGCGTCAAGGCGCTCGAAGAGGGAGGGGTTATTGTTGGCTACCGGGCGCTCGTCGCCAGCCGGCCCCTTGGGCTCACGCTGACCGCCCTCGTGTTCATTTCCATGGATCGCCATACGCCGGACCGTTTCACCAACTTCGAGGCCACCGTGGCCGAGCTGCCCGAGGTCCTGGAGTGCCTGCTCATCACTGGACAGGCGGCTGATTACCAGCTCAAGGTCATCGTGCGCGACATGGACGCCTACCAGGACCTGTTGCTGAACAAGATCACGCGGATCGACGGGGTGACGGGCGTGCATTCCAGTTTCGTGCTGCGCCGGGCGGTGGACAAGACCGCGCTGCCCGTAGGGCCTGCCTGAAAGGGCCCCGTCAGCACGTAAAGGGATGTTTCAACCGCAGAAAAGTATCGACTTGGGGCCATGTTGGGGTTTATAAACGGGGTCTGCGGCCCCATTTTTCCCGTATGGCCCACCTCAACCACACCGACACTGCCGATAGCGACATCATGTCCAAATTCAAGATCAGCCCGTTTGCGATCATGGTTGATTCGGCCGCTGCCCTCGCCGCGGCCGAACGCCTCGCTCAGACGCTTCCCAAGCGCGTGTCCTCGCTCGACCTGAGGACCGGCAAGGCCGTTAACGACGAAGTCGCGCTGTTCGACGCGCAGATCGAGGCGAGTCGCTAGGCTCCGTCCGGATGGCTGATCGCCGACCGCGCTACTGCCGGTTGTCGTAAAAGATGGTGCCGATCGCGGCACCAATCATGGCGCCCAGGCCGATGCTCGGCTGGGGCGCAGGCCCCGGGTAGTAGACAGGAACCAGGCGCTCGACCGCGTACGAGCGCTGCACAACGACAACGGGACGTCGTTCGACCCCACGGATGTAGGTGACCCGGTGGTCGCGGTGGTCGCTGCGGCTGTAGTCATCGCGATAGTTGCGTTCGCCCCCGTGCCATGAGTCGGCGAAGACAGGGGCCGTTGCGCCCAGCGCAGCGGCGGTGCACGAAGCCACTGATCGCAGTCTTACTGCAGTCGAAAGCCCGCCGGTTGGCGGGTTTTTTTTGCTTGTGCTCAATTCGACGCGGGCGAGTCGTCCCGCGAAAACGCGCCAGCGGTCGTGCCACAATCACCCACCCAACCATTCCGGAATGAACATGGCCATCAAACGACCCAAAGGGGCGGCCGGCACGCTGGTCGTGCTGGAGCACACCTCGAAGATTCTCAAGGGCAATCCGCTGGGCGACCCGCATGTGCGCAAGCTCGCCGTGTGGTTGCCGCCGCAATATGACGCCGATGCTGGACGCACAACATCGCAGCGCTTCCCGGTGCTCTATGACCTTGTCGGCTTCACCGGGTCGGGCATTGCGCACACCAACTGGAAGCCCTTTGGCGACAACGTGATCGAGCGCGCGGCGCGGCTCATCCACGAGAAGAAGATGGGGCCGGCCATCATCGTGTTTCCCGACTGCTTCACTGCGCTGGGCGGCAACCAGTACGTGAACTCATCGGCGATCGGCAGCTACGCCGATTACCTGACGCGCGAGATCATCCCCTTCGTCGATCGCGAATTTCGCACCCTTGCCTCGCGCGAGCATCGCGGCTGCTTCGGCAAGTCGTCCGGCGGCTACGGCGCCATCGTCCACGCCATGAAGTATCCGCAATACTGGGGCGCCATTGCCGATCATTCCGGCGATTCCTACTTCGATTTCGTCTACTGGCATGACTGGCCAAACACGCTGAACGAACTCGCTAAGCATCGTGCCGTGCGTCGCCGCGCCGGCGCCTACGATGCGCTGGGTGAATCGACGAAGAAAGGGCTTGCCGAGGGGCTGGACGACGGTCGCATCAGGCGCTTCCTCGCGCAGGCCTGGAAGAAGGAAAAACTCGCCGCTGCCGAAGGCCACTGCATGATGAACCTTGCCATGGCGGCGACCTACGACCCGGACCCGCGCGCGCCCAACGGTTTTCGCGTGCCCTTCAACCTGGAGACGGGCGAAGTCATCGACAAGCGCTGGGCGAAGTGGCGGGCCAATGACCCCATCAACCTGGTCGCGAAATACAAGGCCAACCTGAAGACGATGCGCGGCATCTACATCGACTGCGGCTGGCGCGACCAGTACCACATCCACTATGGCACGCGCATCCTTTCCAAGCGCCTGGCGGCGGCCGGCGTACGCCACACCTACGAGGAATTCGACGACAATCATTCGGATGTCGATTACCGCATGGATGTGAGCCTGCCCTTCTTGTACCGGGCCCTGAAGCCCTGAATCCAATGCTTTAAATGCTGACTAATTTAAATAGAAGTAGCCACTGTTCGTAGATAAATACTGATAATACTGACAGCTATATGACGCTGTTCTCTGGTTCCACCAGAAGCGGGTCGGGCAACGCACAGGGGGCAATACCATGAAAGTTTGCATCTACGGCGCCGGCGCCATCGGCGGCAACATCGCAGTGAACATGGTGGCGGCCAAGGTGGCCGAAGTGTCTGTGGTGGCGCGCGGGGCGCACCTGGCCGCAATCCAGGCGGGCGGGCTGACGCTGCGCACCGGCGGGCGCGACATCAACGTGAAATTTGCCGCTGCGACAGACGACGCATCGACCTTGCCCCGGCAGGACCTCGTTATTGTTGGCCTCAAGGCGCAGTCCACGCCCGCCGCCGCCGGTGCGATCGCCGGCCTGTTGGCCGCGGACGGCTGCGCGCTTTTCCTCGCCAACGGCATCCAGTGGTGGTGGCGCCATGGGATGAAAGCGGGCGTGGCCGGGCCACAGGCGCACCTGCCGCTGCTCGACCCCGAGGGCGCGCTGTGGAAGCTGGTGGGACCGGAACGCGCGCTGGGTGGCAGCGCCTACTCGGGCAACGAAATTCCCGAGCCCGGCGTGGTGGTGCATAGCATGATGAACGACTGGGGCCTGGGAGATCCGTCGGCGGCGCCCGGCGCCGGTAGTTCGCGCCTGCAGCGCGTGGTGGATCTCTTCCAGGCAGCGGGACTGAAGGCGCGTGCAGTGCCCGACGTGCGGCGCGAACTGTGGCTGAAGCTGGTGCGCGTCGGCTCGCAAAGCGCGGTCGGGGCGCTCACGCGCCTGAACAACCAGCAGATGGGCGCGTCGCCCGAGATCGCGGCGTTGCGAGGCCGCTACATCGCCGAGATGCTGGCCGTTGCCGCTGCACAGGGCTGCGACCTGCATGCCGACATCGATATCGGGAAAGCCACCGGTGCCGCGCCCCCGCACAGGCCCTCGATGCTGCAGGACGTGCTCGCGCGCCGTCCGATCGAAGTCGAGGCGCAGGTGGGGCAGTTGCAGGCCTTCGCGCGTGAAGCCGGCGTGGCGACGCCGGTGATTGACGCCATTCTTCCCTTGTTGCGTGGGCTCGATCGTTCGTTGACGTTTAGCTAGCCGGCCGCCGCCCCAAAGCGGGGCGGGCCCCGCGCTATTCCATGTGCCAGGGCTCGCAGGTGCCGCGAAAAGAAGTGGTGCCCAGGCGCAGGAAGGCCTGGTCAGGATCGCGGTGCACCGAGGTGTCGAAATGCCAGGCACTCACCGCTTCGTAGCGCATGCACTTGCGGCCCTTGGCGTTGTTCTTCCAGGCCTCGCAGGACAGGAGCGAGGTCACCTTCACACTGGAGGCCACGTCCTCGACGAAGTGCACGCCGGTGTCGCCCGCATACACTTGGACGGGCCGCGCGCCCGCCGTGCCGCTACTGACCAGTCGCGCGCTGCGCGACTCCGCGTTCACGCTCTCGATGTAGAGCATGATGGTGCTGCCTCGCCGGCGCGGCACCGCCGTCGGGCGCAGTTCGCAGATCAGGTCGCGGGCCTGCGCGACCTGATCCATCAGCAGGGATGCGCCGTGGGCTCCCGGTGCTGACCACAGGGAGAGACAGGTGGCGATCGGCAGGATCGACCGGCCGGGATGGGGTCGAATGCGGGGCTGCATGCCGTGCATTATGGGCCGGACCCAAAACCGACGCGTGCCCGGTGCGGCCCGCAAAAAGCGAAGGCCGCGACGCAGGACGGCCGCGGCCTTCGGTGCCAAGTCCCCGGGCATTCGAGCCCAGTGGAGCTACGTGATTACTTCTTTGCGGCTGCTGCCGGCGCGGCAGGCGTGGTGGGCGTTGCCGGAGTGGCCGGCGTTGCAGCCTTGGCCTCGCGAGCCTTGCGCTTCTCAGCGCGCTCGGCCCGGCGCTTGGCACGCTCTTCCGGGGTCGCCTTGTCGTGCATCTTGTCCATCTTGTCCCGGTGCTCGGCTTTGTCCTTCATGTGCTCGCGCATGCGTTCCTGCCTGGGCGCGGCGGCGTTCGGAGTGGCTGCCGGGGCCGTAGCTTTTGCGGCCGGGGCATCAGCCTTAGGAGCTGCGGCGGGTGCTTGCGCAAAGGCGCTGCCGCCGATCGCGAAAAGTGTGGCAACTGCAAGGGCTTTCAGTTTCATGATCGTCTCCTCTAATCGGGTTGTCACCGGAAAGGTGCCAGTCACCCTTGCAGCCAATAACGAACGGCTGGCGGGAATGACTACAAGGGGCCGGGCAAATGTTGTAACGCATTGTGTCGGCCGCATCGCGAACTCGAGAATCATTCCGGTTTGGCCGGCGTGGTGGAAGCCATTACACTTGCCGCGAGGGAAATCCAGGAGCGCCTGACAGAATGACCGTTGGGCGCCCCAAGGTAGGGGAGCTGAGGGGAGTGTCCCCTCAATTGTGTTGGTCATTCCAATGACAGGGCCTGGGAACCGATGGCAACGCCGCGCGCAAAGAAGAAGGCAAGCCGTCCCGCCGCGGTAAGGCCCGCGGCCAAATCCGCAGCCAATGCAGCATCTCTTCCTGCATCCAAACCTTTGGCGGCGGCTGCTGAACGCAAGACCCTGATCCAGACGCAGCTCGAGCGCCTGGGCGTGTGGCGTGATTTCGACCTGGTGCTGCACCTGCCGCTGCGCTATGAAGACGAGACGCGCATCATGACGATCGGCGATGCGTGCGCGGGCGGCGGGAGCGGTGCACCGGTGCAGGTGGAAGGGCGCGTTATCGACACCGAAGTCATGTACCGCCCGCGCCGCCAGCTGGTGACGCGCATCGAGGACGATAGCGGCACGCTGCACCTTCGCTTCTTCAATTTCTATCCGAGTCAGGCCAAGTCGCTCGCAACAGGTGCCACGGTACGCGCGTTCGGCGAAGTGAAGAGCGGTTTCTTCGGCAGCGAGATGATTCATCCGCGCTTTCACGTGCTGCGTGGCGCCGAACCCCTGCCGCAGTCGCTCACGCCGGTGTACCCGACCACGGCAGGCCTCGGGCAGCCGTTGTTGCGAAAGCTCATCGAGCGAGCGCTCTCCTCGCAGCCCCTGGATGACACGCTGCCCGAGACTGTCTTCGCGCCGCTGGGCGTGCCCGGTTTCGCGCAGGCGGTCGATGCCATCCACCATCCGCGCGCGCTAACGGCGGCCGGCGCGCAGCACGAGGCGCGCCTCCTGCAGGACCGCTCGCACCCGGCGTGGCGGCGCATCAAGTTCGATGAACTACTGGCGCAGCAACTCTCCATGCGCATCCATTACCGTCAGCGGCGCGCGCGCACTGCACCCGCATTAGCGGATCGTGGCGCACTGACGGCGCAATTGGTAGAGCTGCTGCCGTTCAAGCTCACCGGCGCGCAGCAGCGCGCCTGGGCCGAGATCGCGCGCGACATCGGCGCGGCGCACCCGATGCACCGGCTGCTGCAGGGTGATGTCGGCAGCGGCAAGACGGTGGTGGCGGCGCTCGCGGCATTGCGCGCCGTGGACAATGGCCTGCAGGCTGCGGTGATGGCGCCCACCGAAATCCTCGCCGAGCAGCATTACCGAAAATTCCACGAATGGCTCGCACCGCTGGGCGTGAATGTCGCGTGGCTCACCGGCAGCCAGACCAAAGTGGAGCGCCGCGCCGCGCTGGCAGCCATCGCCTCGGGCGACACGCCGGTTGTGGTGGGCACGCATGCCCTCTTTCAGGACGCGGTGCAATTCAAGGCACTGGGCCTGGCGATTGTCGATGAGCAGCATCGCTTCGGCGTAGCGCAGCGCCTGGCCCTGCGCAAGAAGGGGCGCAAGGCCAGGGCGGAGGACACCCCCGCCGACGAGGAACCGGAAATCCTGAATGAGCCGCACCAGTTGATGATGAGTGCCACGCCCATCCCGCGCACGCTGTCGATGAGCGTGTACGCGGACCTCGATGTATCGGTGATCGACGAGCTGCCCCCCGGGCGCACACCGGTGGTCACCAAGCTCATTGCCGACGGTCGTCGTGCCGAAGTGGTGGCGCGCATTCGTGATGCATGCCGCGAGGGGCGCCAGGCCTACTGGGTATGCCCGCTGATCGAGGAATCCGAGACGCTCGACTTGCAGACCGCCATCGACACGCACGCCGCGCTCACTGCCGAATTCCCCGAACTGCGCGTGGGCCTTGCTCACGGTCGCCTCGCGCCGGCGGACAAGGCCGCGGTCATGGCGGGCTTCAAGGAGGGATCGATCGACCTGCTGGTGGCGACCACCGTGATCGAAGTGGGCGTGGACGTGCCCAATGCCTCGCAGATGGTGATCGAGCACGCCGAGCGCTTCGGCCTGGCGCAACTCCATCAGCTGCGCGGCCGCGTCGGGCGCGGATCGGCGGAGTCCACCTGCATTCTTCTCTACCAGGGGCCGCTGTCGCAGACGGCGCGGCGGCGATTGAAGGTGATCTACGAGAGCACCGACGGCTTCGCCATCGCCGAGGCCGACCTCGCGCTGCGCGGCCCCGGCGAATATCTCGGCGCGCGCCAGAGCGGTGCGCCCCTGCTGCGCTTTGCCGACCTGCTCGAGGACAGGAGCCTGGTCGAGGCGGCGCATGAGGCGGCCGAGCAGCTGCTGGATAACGACCCCGAAACGGCGCGCCGGCACCTGGAGCGCTGGCTTGGAGGGCGGTCGGAGTTCATGAAGGCATAGCTACGCGCGCAGACCAATCGTTGCCACACGCGAGGCGTTATGACTTGGCGCGTGTGCCATCATACCCACGGGAAACTTCCAGACGGGTCGCCATGAAGAAGAGCAGCGAATCGAAACCGATCCGGCACCAGGGCGGCACCAAAGTGCCGCGAATCCCAGCCGAGGACGCGCAGCGTGCCTGCACAAAGTTGCTTGGTGCGAATCCCGTGCGCATCGAGTACCCGGGTGGCACATCGCGCAGTTCCGTGCGTGCAGTCGCCGACACGAAAACCTACATCGTGACGCGCCGCAAGCTCGCCAACCGCGCCACGCTCGAGGCGGGCGTGATGCGCGAATTGCGCGCCGGCGGGGCGCCCGTGCCCGCGGTGCTCGCCTTCGATGGCGAGTGGCTGATCCAGGAGGACCTTGGCGAGCGGCGCCTGTCGGCAGCGCTCGCCAAGGGGGATATCGCATTTGCGAGCGCATGGGCCGCGCGCGCAGCCGCGGCGCTGCTGTTGTGCCAGCGTGCTGCCGAAAAGGCCGGGCTCTCGCAACGGGTCGCGCCGATCGGCGGTACGGCGGAATGGATCGCGGGCGTGCTCGCGACGCCCGCCCGGCTTGCCGCGCAGCTCGGTCTGCCCGACCCCGGCGTCGCGGCCGTGATCACACCCGAGCAAATGGCGCCGCGGCACTATTCGTTCGTCAAGTGGGATGCGCGGCCCGGTAATGCCCTGCTGGTTGAAGAATCTGCGGAGCAGGGTGGCATCGGCTGGGTGGACTGGGAGCACTGCGGCACCCGCGACGCGCTCGACGACCTCGCCTGGCTGCTGTGCGATGAATACATGCCCGATGATGAGGCCCTGGAGGCGGCCCTGCTCAAGCGCTTCTTGCCGCTGTTCGCGCTGCAATCGCAGCGCACGCCGGAGGACGCGCTCGTCTACCTGTCGCGCTTCGGCAGCCTGCACTCCTGCGTGCGCCTTGCCCTCATACTGAAATTGAAGGGCAAGGGCCCCTGGTGGGATCCCGAGGCGTGCGAGCGCACCGACCGGGTCGGCGTCACGGCGGAAGGCGCGCATCGTGCGTGCGCTCGCGGCGCGCGCTGGTCGCGGCGCTGGCCGGGGGGCGAGCGCTTGGCGCAGTTCTTTATCGAAGCGGGGAAGCGCTTGCGCGAAGCGTAGGCAGCTTTTCCGCCATCCAAACACTGACCTGGCGCAAACCGGCTCACCGTGTGCCGGTTTAACATGGGCGTTCCATGCCCCCGCCCTCCCTTCTTCGCTACGCCTGGCTGTCCATTGCCGCCGCACTTGCCACCATCGTCCTCAAGGGCGTGGCGTGGTGGATGACGGGCTCGGTTGGACTGTTGTCGGATGCATTGGAGTCCTTCGTCAATCTCGCCGGCGCGTGCATGGCGCTGGCCATGCTGTCCCTTGCGGCGCGGCCAGACGACGAGACGCATGCCTTCGGGCACGGCAAGGCAGAGTATTTTTCCAGCGCATTCGAGGGGCTGCTGATCCTCGTCGCAGCGGCGAGCATTGCCTGGGCGGCGGTGCTCAGGCTGCTTGACCCGCAACCGTTGGAGGCCGTGGGCGCCGGTGTGGCGGTGTCGGTGGTGGCTTCCGTAATCAACCTGGCTGTTGCGCGCAGCCTCCTGAGGGTGGGGCGCCAGTTCAACTCCATCACGCTCGAGGCCGATGCACATCACCTGATGACCGACGTGTGGACCTCCGTGGGTGTCATCGTCGGAGTGGGTCTGGTGTGGCTGACCGGTTCGCTGTGGATCGACCCGGTCGTCGCGATCCTGGTGGCAGCGAACATTGTGTGGACCGGATGGAAGCTCCTCGGGCGCTCGGCGGCGGGGTTGATGGATGTGTCTCTCCCGGCCGACCAGCTTGCTGCGATCGAGAGCGTACTCGTCCGTTACAGAGCGCAGGGACTCGAATTCCATGCCCTGCGCACCCGCCAGGCCGGCGCGCGCGCCTTCGTCACGCTGCATGTGCTGATGCCGGGAGACTGGACGGTGCATGACGGCCATGAATGGCTGGAGCGTATCGAGGCCGACATTCGGAGCGTGGTGCCGCATGGTCATGTCACCACCCACATGGAAAGCCGCGACGACAGCGTGTCCGACGCGGACCGCACGCTGGATCGCTGATTGCGCCCGATCGCCGGCGACTGGCGCGTTTTCACAGGTGGGCGGCTTACAATGTCCAACACAACTGAGGGGATACTCCCCTCAGGCTCCCCTACTTCAGGGCGCCTAACGGTCATTCTGTTAGGCGCTCTTACAATTCCGGGCTCATGGACCTGACTCGAATCAAGAATCGCCTCACCGCCTATGAGCGCCTCATGCGGCTCGACAAGCCGATCGGCATCCTGCTGCTGCTGTGGCCCACGCTGTGGGCGGTGTGGATCTCCTCCTGGGGCGGGCCGGACTGGGTGGTGGTGTGGATGTTCATCCTCGGCACGGTGCTGATGCGCTCGGCCGGCTGCGTGATGAACGACCTGGCCGACATGAAATTCGATGGCGAGGTCGAGCGCACGCGCAACCGCCCGCTGGTGACGGGCGAGGTGTCGAGGAAGGAGGCACTGGCGCTGGCCGGTGCGCTGACGCTGGCGGCGTTCATCCTGGTGCTGTACCTGGGCAAGCTGACCATCATCCTTTCCGTGGTTGCGCTGGTGCTGGCGGCCACCTATCCCTTCACCAAGCGCTTCTTCGTGCTGCCGCAGGCCTATCTGGGCATCGCGTTCGGCTTCGGCATTCCCATGGCCTTCGCCGCGCATACCGGCAGCGTGCCCGAGGTGGCGTGGTGGATGCTGGGCGCGAACATCTTCTGGGCGATCGCCTATGACACCGAGTACGCCATGGTGGACCGCGACGACGACATCCGCATCGGCATTCGCACCGCGGCCATCACTTTCGGGCGCTTCGAGGTGCTGGCGGTCATGGTGGCTTATGCTGCGATGCTAGGAATCATGGTGATGATTGGCCGGCGGCTGGGATTCCACGTCTACTACTATGCAGGCCTCGGGGCAGCGGCGCTGCTCATGGGCTACCACTACACCCTGATCCGAAAGCGCGAGCGCGCCGGGTGCTTCAAGGCCTTCCTGCACAACAACTGGGTGGGTGGGGTGATCTTTGCCGGCATCGTCGCCGAGTACGCCACGCGCTCGGTGATGGGTGTGCGCGTGAGCTGATATGAACAGGATGCCAGATGGCCTATCGTGACCTGAGGGAATTCATCGCGCAGCTCGAAGCCCTAGGCGAGCTCAAGCGCATTCGCACCGAAGTCTCGCCCCGGCTCGAGATGACGGAAATATGCGACCGCGTGCTGAAGGCGGGCGGGCCTGCCCTGCTGTTCGAGAAACCCGCGGGGCACAGCATGCCGGTGCTCGGCAACCTCTTTGGCACGACGCGGCGCGTGGCGCTGGCCATGGGAATGAAAGATGACGCGGCCGATCCGCTGGAGGCGCTGCGGGACATTGGACGGCTGCTCGCGTTCCTCAAGGAGCCCGAGCCGCCCAAGGGCTTTCGCGACATCATGGAGCGCTGGCTGCCGATCGGGCGGCAGGTGATGCACATGGCGGCGAAAGACATCAGCGGCGCGCCCTGCCAGCAGGTGGTGTGGGAGGGGAAGGACGTGGACCTCGGCCGCCTGCCGGTGCAGACCTGCTGGCCGGACGACGCCGGTCCGCTCATCACCTGGGGACTGACCGTGACGCGCGGGCCGCACAAGCCGCGGCAGAATCTCGGCATCTATCGCCAGCAGGTGATCGCGCCCAACAAGGTGATCATGCGCTGGCTGCCGCATCGCGGCGGCGCGCTGGATTTTCGCGACCATGCGCTGGCCAATCCTGGGATGCCGTTCCCGATTGCGGTGGCCCTCGGCGCCGACCCCGCCACCATACTTGGCGCGGTGACGCCGGTGCCCGACACCTTGTCCGAATATCAGTTCGCGGGCCTGTTACGCGGCTCGCGCACCGAGGTGACTAAGTGCCTGGGTTCGACCCTGCAGGTGCCGGCGCATGCGGAGATCGTGCTGGAGGGAGCGATTCATCCGAACGAAGGGGGCGACGGATATGAAAGCGCGCTCGAAGGTCCGTTCGGCGACCACACGGGCTATTACAACGAGCAGGAGCGCTTTCCGGTGCTGACGGTGGAACGCATCACGCTGCGCCGCGATCCCATCTACCACTCCACCTACACCGGCAAGCCACCCGATGAGCCCTCCATGCTCGGCGTGGCGCTGAACGAGGTGTTCGTGCCCATCCTGCAAAAGCAGTTCCCGGAGATCACCGATTTCTACCTTCCGCCCGAGGGCTGTTCCTACCGCCTGGCGGTGGTGAGCATGAAAAAGCAGTACCCCGGCCATGCCAAGCGCGTGATGTTCGGCATCTGGAGCTTCCTGCGCCAGTTCATGTACACCAAGTTCATCATCGTGACCGACGACGACGTGAACATCCGTGACTGGAAGGAAGTGGTGTGGGCTATGACCACGCGCGTGGATGCGGCGCGCGACTGCACCATCGTGGAGAACACGCCCATCGACTACCTCGATTTCGCCAGCCCGGTGGCCGGGCTGGGCTCGAAGCTGGGCATTGATGCCACCCACAAGTGGCCGGCGGAAACGGCGCGCGAGTGGGGGCGCAACATCGCCATGAGCGCGCAGGTGAAGGCGCGTGTCGATGAGTTGTGGGAATCCCTCGGGCTGTAGTCTGGTATTGGCTCCGGGAATACGGTAAGTTTCGCTTGCGCCTCGCGATGTCGCGCAGGCGGGTAAGCCCCTATAAATCCACGAATTTTGCTGTCCGGACGCCCATTGACCCGATTGCATCGACTGCTGTTGTGCACGGCGCTTCTCGTCTTGGCGTGGCAATCAGGTGCGCATGCCGAAACGCTGGTCGACGCTGTAAAGCAGGCCCTGTCCAATTTTCCTGAGATGCGCGCTGCCGCTGCCAATCGCAACGCGTTGACCGAGTCCGCGGCGCAGGCGCGCAGCGCCTGGTTACCGACCATCGACGCCACGCTCGGCCGCGGCTCAGAGCGCAGCAGCAATGCCAGCACCCGCATACTCGGTTCGGACCAGACGCTGCCGCGCCGCGAGGCGGAGATCAATCTCTCGCAGCTCATATTCGATGGCGGGGTCACATCCGGGCAGGTGCGCCGCACCGAGGCGCGCGCGCAGGGCGCGGGCGAGCAGGAAGCCGGTACGGCGGAAACCACCGCAGGTCGCGCAGCGCAAGCCTATGTGGAGGTGATGCGCCTGCGCGGCCTTCTGCAATTGGCCCGTGACAACGTGTCGCGGCATGAGCAGACGCTGGACCTCGTATCCAAGCTGGCCGAGTCGGGACGGGGTCGCGGCGCCGACACCCAGCAGACCGAGGCCCGGCTGGCTTTCGCGCAATCCTCGCTCACGCAGTTGCGCGGCCAGTCGGCGCAGGCCGAGGCGGCCTATCGCCATTTGGTTGGGCAAGCGCCGGGTCCGCTCGTCGAACCCGGAGAGTTCGCGGCCAAGTTGCCAGCATCCATCGATGCGGCGATCGCGCAGATGAGCGACAGCCATCCTGCGGTGCGCGCGGCCATGCGCGAGCTCGAGGCGGCGCAGGCCGATCGCGAGTCGGCGCGCGGACGCTCGGTGTCGCCCCGACTGGCCCTGGAGCTCGGCGGCAGCGCCAACCATGATCTCGATGGCGTGCGCGGCCTGAGCGGGGACAGTTTCGCCATGCTGCGGCTGCGCTACAACTTGTTTCGCGGCGGCGCCGATGAGGCGCGCATCCGCGAAACCGAGGCGCGCATGGACGAGGCGCTCGCCAATCTTGCCAAGGCGAAGAACGACACGCAGCGCGACCTCAGGCAGGCCTGGGACATCCTGGCCGAGGATCGCGCACGTCTGCCGCAGCTGGGCCGGTATGTCGCGGCAACGAGTGACGTGGTCGGGGCCTATCGTGCGCAGTTCAGCATCGGGCAGCGGACCATGCTCGATGTGCTGAATGCCGAGAATGAACTGTTTACCGCGAAGAGCAGTCTGTACTCGGGTTTATCGGCGATTACGTCGGGCGAACTGCGGGTGCTCGCGGCCATGGGGCGGCTGCTCGATGCGCTGGGCCTCGGTGGTACGCTCGGGACTCCTGATAACCGCGACAAGGCCGCGCCCGCCGGCACACCAGCGCCAGCCAAGCCATGACGAATTCCGCCGTTCCCGCAAGCAGCGACGCGCTGGCCGAGTGTCTGGCGCAGGTGACGCGCATCTTCGGGCGCCCGGCATCGGCACAGGCGCTGGTTTCGGGGCTGCCGGTCGAGGACAGCGGCCTTACGCCGGAAGTGTTCCTGCGCGCCGCAGACCGTGCGGGGCTGAGCGCACGCATGGTGAAGGCGGGGCTGGAGCGGATCTCCAAGCTCGACCTGCCAGCGGTGTTGCTGCTGAAGGAGCGCGGTGCCTGCGTGCTGGTGGCTAAGAACGACACCGAGGCGAGCATTGTCACCAGCGCCGGTCTCGAGCGCGTGATGCCCCTGGCGGAACTGTCGGGCGATTACACCGGCATGGCGATTGCCGTGGCGCGCGTGCAGCGTTTCGAGGCAGGGACTTCCAGCGAGCGCATGCTGGCGACGCACCACTGGTTCTGGGGCACGCTGGCGCGCGCCTGGCCGATGTACGCCGAGGTCATCGCGGCGAGCATCCTGGTCAACGTGTTCGCGGTGCTCACGCCGCTCTTCACCATGAACGTGTACGACCGCGTGGTGCCGAACAAGGCCATCGAGACCTTCTGGGTGCTGGCGCTGGGCGTGACCATCATCTATGTGTTCGACCTCGGACTGAAGCTGCTGCGCGGGTATTTCATCGACGTCGCCGGTCGTCGCGCCGACATCGCGCTCTCGGCGGGGCTCTTCGAGCAGGTGATGGGCATGCGCCTGGATGCCGGCCGGCAGTCGGTGGGGTCGCTGGCTAACAACCTGCGCGAGTTCGAATCGTTGCGCGAGTTCTTCACCTCCGCGACCATGGTCGGGCTGATCGACCTGCCGTTCGTGCTGTTGTTCATTGCCGTGGTGGCGCTGGTGGGCGGGTGGGCGATGGCGGCTGTGCCGCTGATTGCCATTCCTATCGTGGTGGCCGTTGGCGTGTCGTTGCAGGCGCCGCTGCGTAATCGCATCAAGCGCGTGTACCAGGCCTCCGAGGCCAAGCATGCCACGCTGATCGAGACCCTGTCTGCCATCGAAACAGTGAAGGCGCTGGGCGCCGCGTCGCGCCAGCAACGTCGTTGGGAGGAGGTGGTAGGTTTCGTCGCATCGGAGAGCCTGGGCACGCGCCTGATCTCGTCGTTTGCAGTGAATTTTTCCGGCTGGGCGCAGGGCATGGTCAGTGTGGCCATGCTGGCGGTGGGCGTCTACCTTGCAGGAGACAACCTGCTCACCACCGGCGCCATCATCGCCTGCACCATCATCGGCGGACGCGCCATGGCGCCGCTGGCGCAGGTGGCGGGCCTCCTGACGCGCTATCACCAGTCGATGAGCGCGCTCGAGTCGCTGGAAAAAATCATGCAGGCGCCGCGCGAACGGCCCAAGGACCGCAGCTTCATCCACCGGCCCACCTTGACCGGCGAAATCCGCTTCCAGGATGTTGGCTTCAAGTACCCGGGCCAGGAGACAGAGGCGCTGGTCGGGTTCAACCTGGCGATCAAGGCCGGGGATCGCGTCGGCATTATCGGGCGCATCGGCTCGGGCAAGACCACGCTGGCCAAGCTGCTGGTGGCGTTGTACCAACCGCAGTCGGGCTCCATCCTTGTCGATGGCACCGACATCCGCTCCATCGATCCGACCGACCTGCGCCATGCCATCGGCTATCTGCCACAGAACCTGGTGTTGTTCTCCGGCAGCGTGCGCGACAACCTGCAGATCGGCACGCGCGGCGTCGATGATGCAGCCATGCTGAAGGCTGCGGGCATCGCCGGCCTGCTCGACATCGTCAGCCGTCATCCCAAGGGCTTCGATATGCCGGTGGGGGAGCGCGGCGAGTCGTTGTCCGGCGGCCAACGCCAGACCGTGGCTCTGGCGCGCGCCCTGGTGACCGACCCGCCGATCCTGGTGCTGGATGAGCCCACGCATGCCATGGACCATTCGTCGGAGGAGCGCCTGAAGGTGCGCATGCAGGAAGACATGGCCGACAAGACCATCATCATCATCACGCACCGCGAGTCGCTGCTCTCGGTGGTCAACACGTTGGTTGTCGTTGATGGCGGCAAGGTGGTTGCTGCAGGTCCCAAGGACGCGGTGGTCAAGGCCCTGTCCGAGGGCAAGATCAGGATGGCGCGATGAGTGACCCGATCAAGAATGCCGACGACATCACGGATGTTGCTTCGACGCCGGTGGCAAAGCCAAAGGCATCGCTGCTGCCGCCAATGTGGACCAGCGAGGAGTTGACGTTCGATGACGGGGGCCAAAAGCGCATGCCGCATGTGTTGCTCGCGGCGGTCATCGTCTTTGCCATCATCGGCATTGCCTGGGCCATGATTGGGGACATCGACGAGATCGCGCGCGCCGAGGGCAGGGTGATCACCGCCAGCCAGACCCAGCTGGTGCAAAACCTCGAGGGCGGCATCATCACCAGGATCCTGGTGAAGGAGGGCGACCTGGTGCAAAAGGATCAGGTGCTGTTCCAGTTGGATGATGTGCGCTTTGCCTCTGCCTTTCGCGAAGGAAGGCAGGGCGAGCTGGGACTGCGCGCCAAGGTGGCGCGCCTCACTGCCGAAGTTACCAAGACGCAGCCGGCGATGCCGACCGAGGTGGTCAAGGGAGCGCCGGGGCTCGCGCAGAATGAGCTCGCCGTGTTCCAGGCGCGGCAGCGCGACCTGGCCGGCAAGAATGCCGTGCTGCAGGAGCAGTTGGCTCAGCGACGACAGGAAGTGATCGAGTTGCAGTCCAAGCGCGACCGCACCCAGGAGCAGATCGAACTGCTGCGCCGCGAGATTGCCATCACCTCGCCGCTGGTCAAGCAGGGCGCGGTGTCGGAAGTCGAGGTGCTTCGCCTGGAGCGCGACTTGACGCGCTTGCGCGCCGAGCTGGAGGCTGCGACCCTGGCCATTCCGCGCGCGCAATCGGCTATTGAAGAGGCGCGGCGCAAGATCGAGGAAAACGACACGCAGTTTCGCAGCCAGTCAGCCGCCGAGCTGTCGCTGGCGAGGAATGAACTGGCGAAAGTGGCCGAGACGATGCCGGCGCTGGAGGACCGCATGACGCGCACGCAGGTGCGCTCGCCGGCCAAGGGCATCGTGAAAACGATCGCGAACAAGACACCGGGCGGCGTGGTGCAGCCGGGCACGCCGTTCGCTGAGATTGTTGCGGTAGAGGACACCTTGCTGATCGAAGCACGCCTGCGCCCGCAGGACATCGCGTTCGTGACGGTGGGCCAGCCAGCCATCGTGAAGCTGGGCGCCTACGACTTCAGCATCTATGGCGGTCTCGATGCCAAGGTCGAATTGGTGAGCGCCGACACCACCCAGCCTCAGCCGCAACAGGGTCAGGGCGCGGAACCTTTCTACGTGGTGCACGTGCGCACGACCAAGTCCGCGCTCGAACACCAGGGCAAGGCGCTGCCGGTCATGCCGGGCATGACAGCTTCCGTGGACATCCTCACCGGCCGCCGCACCGTCATGCATTACCTCCTGAAGCCACTCAACAAGGCGCGCGAGAAGGCGCTGACCGAGCGCTAGGGGCGGCGATTGATGTCCGCACTTCGCAGACGTGAACGGCCGGTTTGGAACTGACCAGGAGTGCGCCGTGGGCGATGCCCCGCAGCCGCAGTTCCGCCCGATTGCCGACTCGGACAGCGGGCTGGTGGCGTGGACGTTCCTTGCGACGGATTTCCGCTGGCAAGCCGATGAAATTTTCTGACGACGAAGCGTGCTGAGGCAGGGGCCGGCAGTGGTCGATTGCTGCGATTATTCGCGGATGATTTCTAGTCCGAAGTTCCAGCGTTTTCTAGCGTGGTTAATGCTTAAAAGTGCATGGTGGTCAATGGTTTAGTGTTGCAAGCACGATGCAATATGTAGCCATGTAAATGACTTGATTTATACATGAATATGGGTATTATGTACCCATGCACAT
>CANJRC010000084.1 GCA_947476535.1 Betaproteobacteria bacterium | reverse complement strand
CTCGCGAAGGTCGTCAAAGCACGTGCACGACTCAATAAGTTGCAATCTGTTTGACGCACTACACTAGCCTGAATATGAAATCAATTCCCCCTGTCGGGGTATCGCCTTGAAAGCTGGAGACACCATGTCGACATTCCTGAGAATTCTTTCCGTGTGCGTGCTCGCTTTGGCGGCAGTGTCCGCGCGAGCCGAAATCGGCACCGTGCAGTTCGCCATTGGCGACGTGCGATTGACCACGGCACAGGGCACGCGCGCCATTGCCAAGGGCGCACTGGTGAACGAGGGCGACACGCTCATCGTCGGCAGCGGCTCGGCGCAGATCAAGATGGTGGACGGGGGGTACCTCGCGGTGCGTCCGGACACGCAGATGAAGTTCGACCAGTACAAGTGGGCGGGCAAGGAAGATGGCAGCGAGCGCGGCCTGTTGTCGCTGGTGCGCGGCGGATTCCGCAGCATTACGGGCGCCTTGGGACGGATCAACAAGGAAAACTTCAAGATCAACACCCCAACGGCGACGGTGGGCATTCGGGGCACCGATCACGAGATCATCTACATTCCCCCCGGCACAGTTTCGCTTGCGCCCATGCCTGCAATACTGGCGCAGGCCGGATTGCAGCTGGATGTGGCGCCGTTGCTGATCGGGCAGCAGGAGACGCTGGTGCCGATGCTGCTGGCGGCGGCGGCTCCTCCGGGAGGCGGTCAAGGCGGCGGGGTGTCGAGTTTTGCCAACACCACCATTGTCAAGAACAACGTGGGCGTGTCCACGATCCAACAACGTGTCGGCGGAGTTCCCATCGGCATCCCTCTTCCGGTTAGCCCGAACCAGATCGCCGTCGCGCGGGTCGGGCAGGCCCCAAGCATTCTTCCTCCAGGCGTCGGGACCAACCTGGTTCGGGCGACGCCACCGCCGGGGTCGAAGCCACCAGCCCCGGCAGGGGGGGCGGCAGGGCAGCAGGGCGGGCAACAAGGAGGGGCGCAAGGCCAGCAGCAACAGGGAACCGCGCAAAGCCAGCAGCAACAACAGGGAGCCGCGCAAAGCCAGCAGCAACAGGGTCAGGGTGCTGCACCCGCGCAGGCTGGTGAATCGACGGCCACGGCCCCAGCACCCGCACAGCAGCAGGCTGCGCCACCAGCGCAGCAACAGGCCGAACCGCTCCGAGCCTCCGTCGTCGACAGCCCGACGCAGGTTGCGACTGCATCGCAAACTGCAACTCAGTCTGCAGTCACTTCCCCTGTGGCAACAACGACCGTTGTGACGGTTTCGCCGGTTTCCACGGGCGGCGGCAGTTCTTCGTCGTCATCCTCGACATCAACCACCACGGCCACCACGACACCGATCGTGCTGACGAGTTCATCCGGTTTGACCGTCAACACGACGTCGAACACGGTGACCAGTTCCGGCGGAACTGCGGCCCCGATTTCCCAGGGCGCTTTCGCCAGCCAGGCCGACACGGCCGCCGCCGCCGCAACGGCTGCGGCCAACGCGCTCAACACCTTGCTGGGGACTGCCGGTGGACTCGAACTGCTGCCATTGACCAGCGAGGTCAGCTCGGCTTCGGCGCTCGTGACGCCGGCACAAACGGCGTTCAACGCCGCCAACGCGCTGACCATCAACACCGCGACACCGACGGCGACGGCGGCCAGTGCTGCCTCCACGACTGCCGCAGCCAATGCCACCTATACCGCCAACGGCGCCTTCGCCGATGCCACCCTGGCGACGCCGGCCAAGAACGCGATGACCACGGCCAACACCACGCTTCAATCGGCGGCAAGCACGATCACGTCGCTGGCCACAACGCTGGGCAGCGACAAGACCAGCGGCGGCAGCACGCTGACCTCCGTCGGCGCCGCACTGACCGCGGCGAATAACGCGCTGACGACGCTGACTACCCTGGCCACGGCGCTCGGCGTCCCGACAACGAGCACGGCGCAAAGCCTGCTCAGCACGGCACAGAATGCTGCCACATTGGCCGGGAATGCGGCCGCTCAGGCACTGGTCTTTCAGAATGCCGGGAACTTCACCCATGCCGAACTTGAACTGACTTTTGCCCAGCAGCAGCAGACAATCGCGGTCAAAGCCCTCGCGGCCGCGTCGGCCATCATTTCCGGTATCGCGTCGGCGCAAGCCGCCGGCGCAGGCGCCGGTGTTCCAACCGATACGACGTCTTCCGCCGGAACCGTGTATGGCTACGCCAACGACGCGCAGGCAGTCGCCGCCGCAGCGGCGAACGCCGCGACGACGGTGACCACGCAAGCGGCCATCGTCGCGGCCAAAGCGCCCATCGCCCAGTACAGCAACCCTGCTTTCGCTTCGCCATCCAATGGTTTCGTTCATACCGGATTGGCGATGAAGGCAGTAACCGGTGGATTCCAGACCGTCTTTACCGACAGCTTTTTTGACAATCTTTCGGATCCGGTATCCACCAATTTTTCGGGGAACAATTACGTTCTCGACGCAAACAAGAACCTCGTTGAATTGCGGACCTCAACTGCCGTGGCAGGCAACCAGCGCTATGTGAAGTACGCGGGCGGGACGGCTCAGGACGGCTTCAAGACGTCCGACAACAGCCTGTACATGGGGCGCTGGCAGGGCGGAAGCATGAATCTGTACACGGATGTCGGCCTTGCGGGGGGCACTTCGCTGCTCGAGTCGATATCGCTTGGAACGACCAGTGCACATTGGTTGATTGGTGTGGCGCCGCCGGTCAACTACATACCGAAACTCATCGGGACGTCGAACTTTGCCATGGTCGCATCGACCAAGCCCACGGACTCACTCGGCAATGCGGGGGTGCTCAACAGTGCCAGCCTGACTGCCAATTTCTCGGCGCAGACGGTGCAGGCGGGCGTCAACCTGTCGATCCCTTCGCGCAGCATCAACATTGTTGCCACGACACCCAATGTGCCGATCATGGCTGGTGACGTGTTTTATTCCAACAGCAATTCGGTGTTGTACCCCCCAACGATCAATGGCTGCGCGGGTATGTCCTGCACCGGGTATGTCGGCAACATCAGCGGCGGCTTTACGGGTAGTACCTCTTCCGGCGGTGGATTCAGCTATGGATTCAATCCAAACACGGCGGCGCCTTATTCCGATTTGATTCAGGGGGTGGTGGCGTTCTCAGCGACAGCGCCGACGGTGGGCGGCAACCCGACTGCGGTCGGCAGCACGGGCAGCTTCCGGAGCTCGATCATCTACCCGGTCTCAATATCCAACGGCGAGGTCTACCTTGCATCGACGACCAGAAACGCGTTGTCCAATACTGCCCTGATACGCGATGGGGCAGGCAATCTCGTGCGTGTGAACGGCGACACCTGGAACGTATACAACGGCTCGGCGGGGGCTGCCTCGCAGTATACGGGTGCGGTTACGCAGTGCCTGAACAGCACGCCGTCGAACGCGAGCACCACGGCCATCGTCTCCATGGGCGGCGGCGCCATTCCGAGCTTCGGCGTGGGCTTCAATTCCAACGGCGACAAGTCGCCGACCGCCACCCTGACTGAAACCTACGCCGACACGACCAACGGCATCTCCTTCGGGCGCTACCTTGGCGGGGTGGTGAATGCTTCGACGGTGACGGGTACCTTCAAGGATGTGCTGACCAACCTCGGGGGCAACAGCGTGCTCTGGAACACGCGCGAAGTGCCCGCATCCATCCCCGTTGTGGGCGTGTTCCACTACACGCCGACCTTCGGCACCGCACCGGTGGATGCACTCGGTAATGTGGGTTCGCTGAATAGAGCCCGGCTCGACGTGAACTTCGCCACGCAGCAGGTCAACCCGGAAGTCAGCATCACCATGAACAGCCAGCTCGGCCTGCGCGCCTGGGCGGCCAACGTGCCGATCACCAGTACCGATTTTGGCTTCAACGTGGTGTCGGCCACGACCAATAGTCCGATCAATGTGTCCTGCGTAGGCACCAACTGCGCCCCGCCGCCGGTCGGCTCCACCAACACCGGGGGTTATGGCGCGCGCATTCAGGGCGGCCTGGCGGGCGACGCCACCGCCAATGGCGCGTTCTTCCGCTATTCGTTCTTCAATTACTACACGCCGGGTGCCGCGGTGGGTGCCACGGGCGGGATCCCGTCCGGCACGCAGGCATCGACCACCATCAACAACAACTTCATCAACGGCATGGTTGCCTTCAACAAGGGGCCGGCGGCAGCACCTCCCGCCACGCCCGCCCTCGTGTACTCCACGGCGTTTTATGTCTGGCCGGGATCATCCAACACTACGCCGGTGGCGCTGGCCACGCCGTTCGGATCGAACGATGTCTTCGTGGGAAATACCATGGAACAGGGCTCGGGCACCGTCGATGCGCAGGGCAATTTGTTGTCCGTGACAGAAAACGAGCCCAACAACCCGACGCCGAATTTCATCAAGATCAACACGACGCCGACTCCGACGCCTGTGCCGGCAACGCCCATCACCACGGCAAACGGCATCACCTTCGGACGCTATAACGGTCAGACGGTTGCTCAGGCACAGGCCGGCACCGGCAACCCGCTGACCATCGACGGGAATCTCGGCGGATTGGGATCGTTCGGTGCAACCAGTTCCAGTCCGACGACGCTGGCCAAGAGCGTTGTTGGCGCCCTGCAGTGGATTCGCGGGCCCGAGCTGTGGCCCTTCTATGTCAGCAGCATTCTGCAGGGAACGGCCACGTATCCAGTGGTGAATGCATCTCCAGCGACCGACCAAAACGGATTTTCGAGTGGCCTACGCGTCGGTATGCCGGGCGAAAATGGTACGGCTACTCTGGGCATCAACTTCGACAAGCAGTCCGTCAACGTCGCGCTGTCCAATATCGTGGTTCCGGCCAATGCCGGCAGCCAGCTCCGCACCTGGAATGCCACGGCAAACAATGTGGCGCTCAACGGCGACGGCCGCTTCAATGCGTCGAATACCGGCGGGACCAATCCCCTGGCCGATCGCAGCCTGAGCGTGACGATGACGACGACCACCTGCACGCCGCTCTCCTGCGTCCCCAATTCGAGCCCGCAGGCGGGATTCGGTTCCCTTGGCGGTGCGCTGACAGGCAGCGGGGGCAGTGGCACCAGTGCGAGCGGCGCAATACTTTCCTACGCGTTCGCTGCGAACGATGTCAACAATGTCGGCAGCCACGAGCATGTCAACGGCGTGGTGGCCTTCGGCAGCCCGACCTTCACTGCCAATGCCGCGGGCGCTGGCGGCTACGGCGGCACTTCGGTGCTGGCGACGCAGCCCTACCAGATCCGCCTCGGCACCTCCGGCAGCACGTCGGGATTCGATGCGACGACCGGTGTCATTCGCTCCGGCGCGATTTCCGACCGGGCGTTTGCGATCAGCAACGAGAGCCTCGTTGGAATTATCGGCGAAGTGATCGACCCAGGCAGCGTCAAATACAACAGTGCGAACCAGCCCGTCGCCTTCGATGCTATCGGCAGGGTGGTGTCGGGGAGCAGCTGCTCGACGCCCGGCTCGAATTGCAACACGAATGAAATTCCCACCTACGTGTCGGTCAGCACCTCGGCGCTGACAACGGCCGCCGGGTTTGCCGTGCCCGCCGTTCCGACGGGTGCGTCCATAGCCGACTTCGGCCGCGATCCGACCACCGGGGCCAGCTGGGGCCGTTACGTGAATGGCGACATGGTGGTCGTGGATCGCATTACGGGCACGGTTCTCAGTGGTGGAAGCGCCTTCAGCACCGGCAACAACCGCCACTTCATCTACTCCGGCGTCCAGTCTGGGCCGACGGTATTGCCGATTACCGGGACTGCGACGTACACCATTGCTGGCAACACCAATCCGACGGACAACACCAGTCCTAACACTTTCGGTACGCTCAACTCCGCAACCCTCGCGGCCAACTTCACTGCGAAGACGGTGGACGTGGGCGTGAACGCCACCGTGAGCGGCAACACCTGGGCAGCCTCCGCCACCGGTGTTGCCATCCAGAAAGGTGTCTACTTCGAGGTGGGTCGCGACAAGGGCGGCGGTTCCCTGAACCTCGCCTGCACGAATACCAGCGGCGCATGCGGCGGCACCCTGTCCGGCAAAATTGCCGGCGGCTTTATCGGCCCCACGGGGCAGGGCGCGGGAGTCGCCTACATCTTCAACACCTCGACCTACACCGGCAACAACCTGACCACGTTGGGGCAGACGGTCGCGGGTGTGGTTGCGTTCAAGCGCTGATTCGCAACGCCTGTAATCAAAGCCCCGCGGCGACCCCGCGGGGTTTTTTCATTGCGGCGGCACTTCGTCACGCTGTGTGCGTGGCGGCTCAAGGGCGCTGAAAGCCCCGGTGTAGAATCGGGGAATCCCCGATGTGCCTTCTACGCTTGGACTCCATGCCGCTGTTTTCCGCAGGTATTCGCCTCTTGTGTGCTGCCTTGTTGGGGCTGGCCAGCGTGGCGGGGCTGCCTGCACGGGCCGCCGCCCCGGTCGAAGAGCGCACCCACCGCGCCGACCCGCTGGAGGATGCCCAGCAGCGGGTCGAATATGCCCGCCGCCAAGCAGAGGCGGCCGATGCGCAGGTTCAGCAGGCCGAGCGTAGCCTGCGCGAGGCGGAGGCGGCGCACAGTGCAGCGCAAAAGCAGGCCGAGACAGCGCGTACGCGTCGCGATGAGGCAAAAAAGCAGGCCGAGACTGCACGCGCCAAGGCGGCAGAGGTCAGGAAGGTGCATGCGCGGGAAGCCGCGGCCTTCGACCAGTTGCGTCGCGCGGATGCCCAGCGCGCTGTCAAGAAATAGCCCGGACGTCCAGAGGAAGCCCCATGAGCCAACGTCCCCGATCGAACGCCCCCACGACTTCGACGGCCCGATCAGCACCTGCACGCGCAATGCGTCGCGCCGCGGCGTGCACGAGCGCGGCAATGCTCGTCATGACGGCGCTTGTGACCTTCATGCCGGTTCAGTCGCTGGCGCAAGGCAGTTCCCCAGCACGCGGCGCCGTCAAATCGGTGACCACCACGCTGGTCAGCTCCGGCGCCTACAAGGAGTGCTTCAGCCTGTCGATGCAGCAAAAGCTGCGCTACTGGTATCGCGCCGAGAGCGCGGTGGATTTCAACATCCAGTACGTCGAAGGCAAGGAAACGCTCTACCCGGTGAAAAAGGACAAGACCGCCATCGGCTCCGGCACCTTCCAGCCCAAGGTGGCCCAGGACTACTGCGTGGTGTGGACCAACACAGCCAAGCGTCCGGTCACGCTGTCGTTCGAATTTGCGCGCGTCAGCGGTTGATGCCATGGAGGCCGGCTTGAAATTTTGCCTGTTGCAACGCGTACTGCCTGCAGCCGCATGCTGCCTGTCAATTCTCATTGGCTCGCCCGCTTTGGCGCAGGCGCAACCCGCGCAGGAGCGTTACAACACCGTCGAGCTTCAAGCCGAGGCGCAGCGCGAGGTCGCCAACGACACGCTGACCGCCACGCTCTATGCCGAGGCCAGCGACGCGAGCGCGGCGCAGGTGGCGACCGCGCTCAATCGCGCCTTGAACGAGGCGCTAAGGCTTGCCGGCGAAGTGAAGGCGGTGCGCGCGCGCTCCGGCAACAACCAGACTTACCCGGTGTACGACCGCGCACAGAAACTCACCGGCTGGCGCGGGCGCGCCGAGATTCGCCTGGAGAGCCGAGACTTCCAGGCGGCTGCCGCGCTGGTGGGGCGCCTGCAGTCGACCCTGCAACTGGCCTCCATGCAGTTCAGCATCTCCACCGAGGCGCGCAAGGCGGTCGAGAACGAACTCGTTACCGAAGCCATCGGGGCCTTTCGCGCGCGCGCCGACATCGTGCGCCAGGCGCTGGCGGGAAAGAGTTATCGGCTCAAGCGCCTCGCCATCAACACTGGCGGCTTCGTCGCGCCGCGTCCCATCATGGCGCGTGCGCTGGCCTCGGCGTCGGCGGAGGTGGTGGCGCCGCAGTTCGAGGGTGGCATGAGCCAGGTGACGGTGACGGCCTCGGGTACGGTCGAGATTGAGTGAGCCGCATGCAGCGAAGGCGCCGCCCGCAACGCTGAAATCAGCCGTTCAGGCGGTATTGATCACCGCCGGGCTGCACGCCCTCTGCACCATGACCACCGCCGCGCCGGGCGTGCTCGCGCCGGTGGCGGCGCGCGAGTTCGGCCTACCGGTGTCGCAGGTGGGCGTGATGATCGCGCTGCATTATTTCGCCACCGTGCCCTCGGGGCTGGCCAGCGCCGCGTTGCAGACGCGTTACGGTGCGGTGCGCGTGCTGCAGATGTCGGCCATCGGCGTGGCCATGGCGATCCTGTCTTGTGCCCTGGCCGGATTCGTTGCCATCGGAACCGACCTGCCCGCGTCAGCAAGTTGGTTTTTTGCGGCATGGCTGCTCGCCACGGGCGTGATCTATGGCACCGGATACGGCCTGATCAACCCGGTGAGCGCCAATGTGCTGTTTCATGCCACGCCGGTCAAGCTGCGATCGGCGGCGTTTTCCATCAAGCAGACGGCGGTGCCGGTGGGCTTCGGCATGGCGGGGTTGTTCATCCCGTTGCTGCTCACGCAGATGCGCTGGCAGTGGGTGGCGGTGATCCTCGCGTGCATCCTCGCCGCGGCCGCGCTGGCAATGTTCGCTGCGCGGCTCTATGTGCCGGGCGTTGGCGCGTCGGGGGGCGGTCTCCTGCGCTGGAATGACTTCATCGGCCCGGTGCGCGACATCCTGCGCGATCCGCTGATGCGCCGGCGCGGCATGATGGCGGTGGCGTATTCAGGCACCCAGACCGCGATCACCGCTTACCTGGTGACCTTCCTCAACGTCGAAATCGGCATGACGCTGGTTGCCGCCGGCTCGGTGATGGCCATGGCGCAGGTGGGCGGCGTGACCAGCCGCATCCTTCTGGGGGTCTCCGCCGACCTGTGGATGAAGCCGCGCATCCAGCTCGCCATTGCGGGGATCGCCACCGCAGTCTGC
This sequence comes from Betaproteobacteria bacterium, assembly GCA_947476535.1. Lineage (GTDB taxonomy): Bacteria > Pseudomonadota > Gammaproteobacteria > Burkholderiales > SG8-39 > CAIYPG01. Next base: position 9,554 of record CANJRC010000084.1, on the reverse strand, counting down.
TGCATCGCCATGGTGGCCATCACGCCACAGTGGCCGTATGCGGCGATCACGGCGCTGTGCGTGCTGTTCGGAACCTTGTCGTTCGCATGGAACGGCGTGTTCCACGCCGAAACCGCGAGCATTGCGGCACCGGGACAGATCGGCCGGGTCACCGGCGGCATGCAGGTATTCGTTTCGGCCGGGGCCATGGGCGGGCCGGCGCTGGTCTCGCTCATCCTGGCGTTGACTTCCAGCTTCGGGGTGGCCTTTGTCGTGCTCGCGCTGCCGACCCTGGTGGTTGGCGTGATGTTCCTTTCGCCTGCTCGCGAGGGCGCTGCGGTGGGCGAAGCGCGATGAGAAAGCTTGGCGAGCGCAGCGTTCCGGGCACGATTCCCGCCGCCGCCTTTGCAGCCATCTTCACCTTGGTGTTGCACATGATCCTGACGCTGGTGACCGCGATTCCCGGCGTGCTCGCGCCCGTCGCGGCCAAGGTTTTCGGCTTGCATCCGGGGCGCGTGGGCTTGCTGGTGGCGGCAACCTTCATCATCGCCATGGCGGCGAGCCTTGCAACGCCGGGGCTGCTCGCGCGATGGGGCGCCGCGCGCGCCTGCCAGGCCGTGGCGGCGGGATCGGCGATCGGACTCTTCGCCATGGCGGCTGCCGGGTACGGCGCGCACTGGGCAACCGACACCGGGGCGATGCCCGCACCGGTGTTCATCGCCGTATTGATCGTATCCGCAGTGTCGTTGGGCATCGCCAACGGCATGATCAATCCCATCAGTTCGATGATTCTGTTTCGCGCCGTGCCGGCCAACCTGCGCGCGTTCTTCTTCTCGGTGAAGCAGACCGCCGTTCCGGCAGGCTATGCGGTCGCGGGGCTGCTCGTGCCCGCGCTGTTGCTGGTGATGAGCTGGCAGGCCGCGCTGGCGGGGCTCGGGCTGGCTGCGATTGTCTGGCTATTGATGACGATGCTCGTTCATGTGGAAATCTCGCCGGATGCGGCGAAGGCCGCGGCGCCCTTGGCGACGCGGGCGGGCCGACTGCGTGCCTTCGTCGAGCCGATCCGCACCGTGTGGAGGCGGCGCGCCATGCGCGAAATGGCACTGGTATCCATGATGTATTCGATGAACCAGACGGTGATGGCGGCTTATCTCGTGTCCTACCTGAACCTGGAAATCGGGCTGTCGCTGGTGCTCTCGGGGGCGATCTTCGCGGCTTCGCAATTCGCGGGCATGCTGGGCCGCATCGTGTGGGGGCTGTCGGCGGACCTGTGGGTGAAGCCGCGCACGCAGCTGGGGCTGCTGGGTGCGGCCGGCGGCGTGTGCGGCCTGACGGTGTCGCAGTTCACGCCCGCCTGGTCGCAGCCGGCGATGCTCGCGGTGTGCGTGTTGTTCGGCCTGACGGCGGTGTCCTGGAACGGCATCTTCCTATCCGAAGTGGCGCGGCTCTCGGCCAAGGGCGACATCGGCGCCATGACGGCCGGCACCGGCGTGTACAACAACTTGGGGGCGCTGGCAGGGCCGGGCCTGTGTTCGTTGCTGGTGGCGCTCTCGGGCATCTACGCGCTGGGCATCGCCGTGTTCGCCTGTGCGCCGCTTCTGCTCGGCGCCTACCTGATCCTTTCGCGCGAGCCCGGATGAGGGGCGGGGCCGCGCCGGGCGATGAGCCGAACCTGCGCACGGCGACGTACGCCACCGCGGTGATGCTCGGGCTGCATGGCCTGTGCTACATGGGCATTTCGGTGCCTGCGGTCATCGCCCCGGTGGTGGCGCGCGACCTGGGCATCGAGGCTTCGCTGCTGGGCGTGCTAATCGCGAACAATTACCTCTTCATCATGCTCTCGGGACTGTCCTGCGGGCTCCTGATTGCCCGCTACGGCGCGATGCGCGTTTGCCAAGCCAGCGCCGCGTTGAGCGGGCTGGGGCTGCTCATCGGCGCGGTCATCGGCGGGGGCGTGTTCGCGTCGTCGCAGTGGTGGGGCGTGGCCATTCCCGGCTCCGCGCTGGCGATGGTGTTTGCGGCCTTGTTGTTCGTCAGCATCGCTTCGCTCGGCTTTGGCATGGGCCTGGTCAACCCGGTGAGCTCGCAGGTGCTGTTTGTGGCCACGCCGTCACAACACCGCAGCATGGTGTTCTCCATCAAGCAGATGGGTTCGCCCATCGGCACGGCGGTGGCGGGGCTGGTCATCCCGTCACTGCTGCTGGTGACGGCCTGGCCCGTGGCGCTGGTGATCATATCGGCACCGGCGCTGCTTTTCGTTCTGTTGGCGCGGCACATGCCCGGCTACATGCTGCGGTATGAACAGGGAGGCGGCGGAGCGGGCGGGGCGCGTGGTGCTGTCGCAGCTTCGCGCTTTCGCCTGGGCACCTTCGTCGAGCCGGTGCGCATCATGTGGCGTGCGCTCACCATGCGCGAGATGGCCCTCATGTCGATGCTGCTCGCGATCAACCAAATGAGCGTCAGCGCCTTTCTCGTCACCTACCTGACGCTGGAGGTCGGCCACTCGCTGGTGACGGCAGGCAGTCTCTTTGCCGTGACCCAGCTTGCCGGCCTGGTTGCCCGGATTGCCCTCGGGCTGACCGCAGAGCGCGTGTTCTCGCCGCGCCGCCAGCTCGGCCTGCTGGGCGTCATCGGCGGGGCAAGTGCGATGCTGCTGGCCATGGTCGATGCGAACTGGTCGTACATGGCGCTGGCGTCCTTGTGTGCGTTGTTCGGGGCGACGTCGTTGGCCTGGAACGGGGTACTGCTGGCCGAGGTGGCGCGGCTGGCTGGCCCCGGGCAGGTGGGCTCGGCCACTGGTGGCGTACAGACCTTCATGTCCGCGGGGGCCATTGTCGGCCCGCTGGTGTTCTCCGGGCTGGTTGCGGCGAGCGGCCACTACACCATGAGCTTCATCGTTGGCGCGATCCCGGTGTTGGTCATGGGGACACGAATGAGCCTGACCCGCGTGCCATTGGCAGACACAAAATGATCATAATTATTTATCTTATGTCCGCCAGTATGTCGGTATATATCAAAATTGATCATATTAAAAAAGGCATTCCGGTGCTGTCCCATGGGGCGGGCATGCGGGCGGCGACATGAGCATTTCATCGAGGCACACTGCACGCGCGGTCGGCCCTACGACAGCGACAGCGGTCCGCGCCACGGCCATCACCATGGGGTTGCATGCGCTGTGCACCGTGGCGATGGTGGTGCCGGGGTTGCTGGCGCCGGTGGCCGCGGCCGATTTTGGCGCGGACCCCTCGCGCCTCGGCGTGGTGGTGGCGATCTTTTACTGCGGCATCTTTCTCTCGAGCATGGCCAGCGGCATGGTGCTCGAGCGTATGGGGGACTTGCGCGCGGCACAGCTGTCGGGCTGGTTCTGCATGCTCGGGCTGGCGCTGACGGCGCTGGCCGGCTGGGCTGCGGCCTGGGCGAGCGGGCAGGGGGCGATGGCGTCGCGCCCGGCATTGCTGGCTGGCGGCCTCATCGCGCTCCTTTTCCTGGGAAGTTTTTCGCAGGGCCTGGGCTACGGCATGCTGAACCCGGTGGGCTCGCAAATCCTGTTTCGCGCCACGCCGCCGCAGATCCGCTCCTTCGTGTTTTCCATCAAGCAATCGGCAGTGCCTGGGGGGCAGATGCTGGCCGGTTTGATCATCCCGAGCCTGCTGCTGTTCTTCGCCTGGCAGAGCGTGGTGCTCAGCGTGGCCATCATGATCCTCGCCTACACCATCGGCATGGCGTGGATGCGCCTGGAGACCACCGCGGCCGTGAGTGCGAGCGCGCCAGCGTCGGTGCCACCCAAAGGCCGTAGAGGAACGCTCGCCGATTTTTTTGCCCCGGCGAAGATCGTGTGGACCACGCCGGCGTTGCGTGAGTTGGGCTGGGTCGGCATGACTTACTCGGCGAACCAGCTGTGCATGCTTTCTTTTCTTGTGTCTTTCCTCCACCTCGAGATCGGCGTATCGCTGGTGCTAGCGGGCTCGCTTTTCGCGGCGGCGCAAGTGGGCGGCGTCCTGGGACGCGTGACCTGGGGGTATGTGGCCGATCGCTGGGTGAGTCCGCGCACGCAGGTCGGCGCACTGGGCGTCATCGGGGGGTTGTGCGGACTGCTCTCGGCGATGTTCACGCCGGACTGGCCGGTGGTGATCGTGGCCGTGGTCAGCCTGGTCTATGGCGCGACGGCCGCCTCATGGAATGGCGTGTTCTTCGCCGAAGTGGCGCGGCATTGCCCGAGCGATGAGGTGGGACGTCTCACGGGTGGCCTGCAGATCTACATGTCAGTGGGCGGGGGGCTGGGCCCGCTCCTGTTCTCACTGCTGGTCGGCATCATTGGAACCTATGCCGTGGGCTTCGCGGTGTTCGCCTTGCCTGCCTTGTACGTCGGGTTGCGCCTGATGCTGCCGAGTAGGGGAGCCGCGACATGAGCGGCGCCGGCGGCGCGCCCGAAGGCGCGCAGGGCATCGTCGTCGTTCTGGCGGTGACGCTGCTGGTGCAGGTGCTGATTGCCTTCGCCTTCACAGTGCCCGCCGTGATGGCGCCGCAGGTCGCGGGTGACCTCGGTGTCGCGCCCGAGTCCCTCGGTCTTTACATGCTCCTGACCGGCGTCGCCGCCATGGTGATGAGTCCTTTCATTGGCGGGTACATCCATCGCTTCGGCGCGTTTCGCATCAACCAGGCAGGCGTGCTTCTGGTGGCGTTGTCGATGCTGGCGGGTGCGCTGGGCTGGATTCCGATGGTGCTTGCCAGCGCCGTGTTGCTGGGGATCGGACAGACCACGGCCATGCCCACGGCAGCGCATCTCCTGGCGCGCGTCACGCCGGCGCACCGGCTGGGGGTGGTGCTGTCGATCCGCCAGGCCGGAATGCCCGTGGGGGCGGGCCTGGCGGGGCTGATCGTGCCCGCCCTGCTCCTGGTGATCGACTGGCACTATGCCCTCGTGCTGTTCGCGCTCGTGCTGCTGGTGGCTGTGCTCGCCGAGGCGCCGATTCAATCGTGGGTCGAGGGCGGCCCGCACCGCCCAACGGGGCCCGCCTCGGCCCGGCTGCCGGCGCTGATGCGCAGCCTCATGGCGAATCCGGGCCTGCGCGCCATCAGCATCTGCTCGTTCAGCTATACGTTCGCGCAGATGTCCCTGATGGCCTTCCTCGTCAGTTACCTCAATCTTGAGCTGGGCTACAGCCTGGCCAGCGCCGGCGCCGTCATGGCCTTGTCGCAGGGGGCGGCGCTGTTCGCGCGCCTGTTCTGGGGCTGGGTGGCCGATCGCTGCGGCGATTCTTTCCTGGTCATGGCGCTGCTGGGCGTGGCCTCCGCGCTGCTGAGCGTGATCACGGGTCTGGTCACGCCGGCCTGGCCGGTGTGGCTGGTGTGCCTGTTCGCCATGGCCCTGGGCGCGACGCTGACCGCATGGAATGGCGTATATGCCGGTGCAGTGGTGCGCCTCGCGCCCAAGGGTGAGGCGGGCGCCATGATGGGGGCAAGCAACGTGCTGGGCTACGCGGGCATGTTGCTCGGGCCGCCGGCAGGTGCGATCGGGGTTTCGCTGACCGGCACGTATGCGGCGTCATTCTTCCTGGGGGCGTTCGTCATCCTGCCCGCGGCGTGGGTCTTGTGGACGGTTCGCCGCCACCCGCGCCTGCATTCGCACTGAGGGTGTGCGCGATGGGTGCCATCTCAGGACCGGGCGCCGATTCATGACGACTGCGCGTGGCCGCTGGCTGCTCGGCAAGACCGTGCCGCTGTGGGAATCGCTGCCCGTGCTTTCGCTCCCTGCCGGATGCGAGGTCGGGGCCATTGCCGGGATGCGGCGCATCGGCCTTGCGCAGATACTCGTGCAACTAGGGGGAGAGCACGATGGCGTGGTGCGCCTCGAGGAGACGCGAATGCCCGGTCTCGCCGATCATCGCGTGCTGCCGGTGAGTCATTTCGGCATGCTGCTGTCGCGCGAGGTGGCTCGCCAGTGCGCAGCCTTCCTGCACCACGGGAAGTTCGCACCATGACCCGCGGCGGCGGGGTGTCGTTTCGCGAGACCGGCGCCCGGCGATGCCTGTCGAGGCAGCGGTTGCTTGCCGCGGCCGTCATCGTGCTGTCGTGCCTGGTTTCCGGTTGCAGCACCATCGCCTACTACGCGCAGGCGGTGAGCGGGCACTTCGAGATGATCGGACAGGCCCGTCCCATCGATGCGGTGGAGCGCGACCCGATGACGCCTGAGCGCCTGAAACAGCGCCTCGCACTGGCGCGCGCCATCCGCGAATTCGCCAGTCGTGAGCTGGGACTTCCCGACAATGGCAGCTACCGGCGCTACGCCGACATCGGCCGCCCCTTCGTGGTGTGGAGTGTGTTCAGCACGCCGGAGTTTTCCATCGAGCCGATCGAGCACTGCTTTCCGGTGGCTGGCTGCGTGGTGTATCGCGGCTACTACGCAGAGGTCGATGCGCGGCGTGAAGCCGCGCGCGAAACGGTGCAGGGGCGCGATGCCTATGTCGGCGGCGTGCCGGCCTATTCAACCCTAGGCTGGTTCGACGATCCCCTGTTGAGCAGCTTCGTGTTCCAGCCCGAAGTGGAGCTTGCACGGCTGATCTTCCATGAACTCGCGCACCAAGTCGCCTTTGCGAGCAGCGACTCGGTGTTCAATGAATCCTTTGCCAGCGTGGTGGAGGAGGAGGGCGTGCGACGCTGGCTCGTTCGGCGCGCCGGTTCGCCGCAAACGCTGCCAGCCGGTGCGGCGGGAGCAGCGTCATTCCAGCAGTACGAAATCGCACGCGCGCGGCGCCATGCCTTCACCGACCTGCTGCTGGGCTACCAGGCGCGTCTCAAGGCTTTGTTCAACTCGCCGGGGGACGATGCGTCGCGGCGCAGCAGCAAGGCCGCCCTGTACGCGGCGCTCGCCGAAGATTATGCGCGCCTCAAGGCATCGTGGGACGGGTTCCCCGGTTACGATCGCATCATGGTGGGTGCCAACAACGCGCTGCTGGCGTCGGTTGCTTCCTACAACGCGCTGGTGCCGGCGCTATCCGAATTGCTGGACAGGCAGCGGCGCGATCTGCCGTCGTTCTATCGCGAAGTGCAGACGCTCGCGCGACTGTCGAAAGCGGAGCGATTGAAGCGATTCGGGCTCAAGCCCGACCCGGTTGCAAGATGAATTGCGCATCCGCCGGCATGAGGGGCATGCGCGGATGTATCGCTCGAACTGAAATGAACGCGAACGGCAGTCGGGCGGCAGAAAGGATGGCTTGAGGGTGGCGTCCGCGCTGCATTGCCATTTGATCTTCCCGCCATTGGTGTTGCGTGTGGGGCGAAAGGTGATGCTGCGTCCTTTCAGCTCCGGCAGCACCGAAAACGTGATCATCACGCCGTCATCGTTCCCCAGGCGATAGCCGCCGCCGTCGGGATAGGCCACCTATTGCGGGACGCCAAGCTCCCCAGCGCCCATTCGCTGGACAAGGCCAGATGAATGCGCCCTATTGGGAGGCGGACTATTCCGTCTCGGTTGCGCGGCGCCGCTTGGCTTCGGTTTCGATGGCGGCGATCAGCGTGGGCTGCTGCCCGGCCAGCTGGTAGAAATCGGCCACATTGAGTTCGAGGATGGTGCAGGGCTTCACCGTCACCACGTCTGCCGAGCGGGGCTTGCGGTCGAGCAGCGCCATCTCGCCAAAGAAATCGCCGTCGCGCAACGACTTGATGCGTGCGTCGAGGTGCACCGCCACTTCGCCGCTGACCAGGAAGTACATCGATTCGCCGGCGGCCCCCTTGCGGATGACCGTCGCGCCTGCAGGGAAGCTGCGCGAGCGCAGCCGTCCGACGATGTCGGCAATGGCAATGGCACCCACTTCGGAGAAGAACGGTACGCGCGCGACCAGGTCCCAGATGCGCACGAATTCACGACGGCGCACCTCCTCGGCAAAACCGGTGGCGAGAATGCCGGCCAGCAGCGCCAGCACCGAGATGCCGCACAGCATGACGATCCCGCCCAGCATGCGCCCGAGTGCAGAGTGCGGCACGACGTCGCCGTAGCCCGTGGTGGTGAGCGTCACGCTGGCCCACCACAGCGCGGCAGGGATGCTGCCGAAGTGTTCCGGTTGCGCTTCTCCTTCGAGCCAGTGCGCAACCGTAGCGGAGGAGAACAAGACGATGACGAACAGTGCCGCCGCCGCCCCCAGCGCCGAGCGCTCATTGTGGAATACGCGGGCAATCAAACCCACGCCCGGCGCATGCGTGGCGAGCTTGAGCACCCACAACAGCACGAAGACGGAGGCCGACTCCGCGCCCAGCCTTGCGCCGCCCGAGGCAGCCGCCAGCGCCGGCATTACTGCCAGCAAGTCGATGATGCCTTCAGGAGACAGCGCCCAGCGTATGCGCGAGCGGATGGCGGTCTTGGACAGCAGGTGGGGAATTTCCGGGGCAATCCACAGCCGGGCGAGGTATTCGAACAGGAAGCAAAGGGACACGATGCCAGTCACCGTTGCCGCCAGGGCTCGGTAGGACGGCGCCAGCCCTTCAACCGTGCCGCCGGAAACCGAGATGATGCCGACCAGGATCAGCAGGATCTCCACGGTTCGCACGCGTTGAGCCACATGGCCCTCGCTGGCTGGATTCATCACCCCTGCAACCCGTGTGCGTAGCGTTCGTGCGCTCACCTGCCCTCCCAAAATCACATTGAACCCGGGCGGATTCTATCCAATACCTGCTGGTCCCCTGAACATTGGGATTGCTATTCCGGGCACATGCGCCTACTATTGGCACTCTCCCATGTCGAGTGCTAATGGTCTTCGGGTACCCCAGCAGGTGCCCGTGGTGGTGAGACTGGCCTCGAACATCCTGACCCTCCCTTCCGTCAGGATATCCCCAAGAAGTCCTACCGATTCATCGCAATGAAAGTATTCAATCTCATGAAGATTCGTCCTTTGCATGACCGCGTGGTCGTCGAGCGTATCGACGCGGAAACCAAGAGTGCCGGTGGCATCGTCATTCCCGACAATGCAGCCGAGAAGCCCGACCAGGGCAAGGTCATTGCCGTGGGCAACGGCAAGATCCTGGAAGACGGCAAGGTGCGCCCGCTCGACGTCAAGGTCGGCGACCGCATCCTGTTCGGCAAGTATTCCGGTACCACGGTAAGACTCGACAACATCGAATACCTCGTCATGCGTGAAGAGGACATCATGGGCACTTTCGTCTAAGAGGTCCATCTCCTGTGAGGGTGCCGTGACGTGTTGCGTCCCCTCGCACACCCCGACAGCGACGAAGGCCCCATACCAATTTAGGAGCAAAGAATCATGGCTGCAAAAGACGTACGATTCCACGAAGATGCGCGACACAAAATGCTGGAGGGGATCAACATCCTCGCCAACGCCGTCAAGGCAACGCTCGGACCCAAGGGCCGCAATGTCATCCTTGAGCGCTCATATGGCGCCCCCACGATCACCAAGGACGGCGTGTCGGTCGCCAAGGAAATCGAACTGAAGGACAAGTTCCAGAACATGGGCGCGCAGATGGTCAAGGAAGTCGCGTCCAAGACCTCCGATGTGGCCGGTGACGGCACCACGACGGCAACGGTCCTGGCACAGGCCATCGTTCGCGAAGGCATGAAGTACGTG
>CANJRC010000083.1 GCA_947476535.1 Betaproteobacteria bacterium | reverse complement strand
TACGCGCAGGCCCAGACCTTCCCGACCAAACCCATCCGGGTGCTCATTGGCTTTCCGGCAGGCTCGTCGCTGGACATCGTGGGCCGGGCGCTGGCACCGCATATGCAAAAGGAGCTCGGCCAGCCCATCGTCATCGAGATACGCACGGGCGCGGCAGGCTATCTTGCATTCAATGCGACCATGAACGCCGAGCCGGACGGACACACCATCACTTATGCGTGGCCTGTCGGCCTCTTGCCATCGCTCGTGAAGGCCAATGCCATCGACGCGCGGCGGGACCTTGCCCCGATCTCCGACGCCTTGAGCAGTCCTTACGTATTCATGACCAGCGCGACCCTGCCCGTCCGCTCGGTCCAGGAACTGGTGGCATATGCGAAGACCAAGCCGGCAAACACGCTGAACTTCGCATCGTCCGCGACGCCACTCGAGCTGATGATGTACGTCGCAAAGAATGCAACGGGGCTGACCTATACCGTAGTCAACTATCAGGGCGGGCCGGTCATCATGCCTGCGCTGCTGAACGGTGAGGCCAGCATGCACATCAACAACTTCGGGCCTTTCTCAGGCCAGATCGAAGCGGGCAAGATCCGCGTCCTGTTCCAGACGGGGCACCAGAAGCTGGCCCTTTTGCCAGATGTTCCCAGCGCCACTGATGTGGGCATCAAGGATCTGCAGGGGATTGCCTCCGATCTCGGTTACTGGGCGCCACGCGGCACTCCGAGGGCGGTGATTGACAAGATTCAACGTGCTGTGGCCTACGCCGTGAAGCAGCCCGACGTTCTCGAAATGTTCCGTAAGCAGGGTTATGTCGCCGTCGGTTCCACGCCTGAGGAGCAGTTGCGCCAGTACGACGCAAGCTTCAAGTTCTGGGCTGATGCTGCTCGCGCGGCGAATTTTGTGCCGCAGCAGTAATCCACATCCTGCGGCAAGGAAATCCGGAACGTTCGCGCCGCTCTTCTGGCAGCGCGCCCGCGCTCCGATCAGGCAAAGTTGTAGAAGCGCTTCGCTCCACGGACCATGATGTCGTCGTACAGCTCTTTCGACATGCCCAGCTTCCTGAGCAGGCCGGGGGCGTCGGTAAAGCCGTCGCAGTGGGGGTAGTCGCTGGCCCAGAGAATGCTGTTCCGCCCGATGAAGTCGGCCAGCAGCGGTAGCGACTTCTCTACGGGTTCGAACGCAAAGTAGCACTGCCGGCGGAAGATCTCGGTTGGCCGCATGGTCAGCCCGGTGTCGTTCATTCCCCGGTCGTCGAAGACGCGGTCCATGCGGTCGAGCCAGCCGGCAATCCAGCCGCCCCTACTTCTTCTCGAAACTCGCCCTGACGAGATCCATTCCCGAAGGCGTCCGCTCCACCCCGAGCACGAACACGACGATCTGGCAGGGTACTTTGCCGTGGTTCTGCCAGGCGTGGCGCGTTCCGTTCTGGACGATCGTGTCGCCTGCGTGCAGGGTCATTTCGGCGCCATCGTCGAGCATTAGGGTCACTTCCCCGGAGAGGATGTACTCGAAGTCGATGGTATCGGTGGTGTGCATGCCATTGCCGTTTTTCTCCATGTGCTCGATCAGGCCCGACAAACCCGCTCGCGCTTCGGCCGCAAGGGCGCGCTTGTCTCCGACGACATTGACGGAGTCATGCGGGGGAAGCGTCATGATCATGAAGCGATAGCCACCCTTGGGCGGGAAAAACCCCGTGCCGCCGGGCTCCTTGCCCTCGTCCGGGAACGAGGGCGGCGTGTCGGCGCTCCACAACTTGTGAAAGAAACTGCCGGGCATGATGCCGTAGGCGGGGGCATCGATCTGGGTGTCGCTGACGAAAACCGCCTTTCCGGCGGCGTTGTGCCCGGTAACGACTCTACGAACTTTCATTGACTATTCCTATTGAATTTGCGAAGTGAATCAGCCCCCATTCGGGACTGCGTAGCAGGCATCTTCCTATGAAAGCATGCACGGTTCAAGTGCGCCCCTGACTGATGGAGGTGTCGGGAACAGCTGAAGATGCTTCGGCGGTGCCTCGCGCGATTCCAGGACCCCCGGCGCCGGTTGCAACGGCGCCGGGTTCCAATTCATAGCTTTCTTATTGCGGTGCAGGCACCAGCTGCCCGCCCTTTACCTGGAGGAAGGTTGAGCCATAGACAGGGATCCGGTCAGGAAAGCTGAATTTCCCGGAGCCCACGATCACTGGAACATCCTTGATCTTCGTGAGTTCAGCCCGGATCTTTTCGCGAGTCGGGTTGGGCGAAGCATTCTTGATTGCCGTGCCCAGCACCAGCATGTTGCTGTAACCCAGCGCTGCCCAGTTACTGGCTTCCTTGCCGGTTTTCTTCTTGTAGGCTGCAGCGAAGGCATTGCCTTCGGGTGAACTGCCGCCCGGAGACCAGTCGGAATTGAATACAAGGCCCTCGACCGCAGCGCCGCCAATAGAGATCAACTCGGGCGATGACAGTCCGGTCTGTCCGATGAGGCGCGTGCTGGCCGGCATCCCGGCCTGCTTCAACTGGATGGCAAGGTTCGCTGCCGTGGGTCCCAGCGTGAACAGCACAACGCAATCCGGTTTCGCGGCGACGATGCGCGTAGCGATCGCAGAAAAGTCAGAATCAGCCTGCTTCACCCCGGTGCGATCGACGAACTTCACTCCTTTCGGCTCAACGTGCTCGACAAAGATGCGCTCCAGGTCCACATAGGCCTCGTTGTCCGAAAATCGAACTGTGGCGCAGCTTTGAGGCTTGACCATCCGAACAACGTAATCCCCCAGGAGCGGCATCGTGATCACGGGCGGCTGCGATGCGATGAATCCCCATGGGCCGACCTTCAACACGCCCACGGCATTGGTCATTGAATACATCGGGACCTTTGCGTCGTTGGCAATTGCGGCGGCTGGGATGGCCTCGACGGCTGTCGTGGGGCCCATGATTGCCAGTATGTTGCTGTCGGCGGCATGGCGCGTCACAGCGGCGACAGCCTGCGGGCGCGCCGACGCGCTGTCGACTAGGTCGGCAACGAGTCTGTCCGAGCCGAAGAACTTGCGTGCGTTGAGATCGTCAACTGCCATCTGCATTCCTTCAGCTGCAGGCACGGCGAGAAATGCTGCCCCTCCGGTCAGCGCCTGAAGAATGACGATCCTCAGATCGGCAGCCGACGCGGTAGACCCGGCCATCAGTGACGAGAGTGCAAAGACTCCCCCGATGATGCTCTTTTTCATTTTCTTCTTCCTTTTTGAAGTGATGAATTACACGCTTGTTCAAATGGGATCGTGCAGGTTCCTGCTGGCCCAACCCCTGACCTGCCACCTGCCGTGTCTAGCGCCTCCGATGCCATTCTCGATGTTGCCCCGTTTCCGGGCAACGACTATTTTCGGGACGATAAGGAAAAGTATGGCTGCATGCAGGAAAGGTGATTTCGGGGAAGCGCAAATCGCTCGTTGCTTCGGTGCCCTACCAAAGTACTCGCGGCGACAGGCGCCTTCCTTAAATCACTGGTAAAACACTTCCGAATGCAGCCGCAGAAGGCGGGGCCAACGAAACAAGGGGGGGCAATGTACAGAGCGTCAGGAGTCTTCAATCGCATTGGCGTGGCGATCATGGGCATCACTTTGTGCATCGGCACTGTCCAGGCGCAACAAAAATCCTGGCCGGAAGTCGTTGCGGCGGCGAAGAAGGAAGGACGGGTGATGATGTATTTCACGCCGGCTCCCCAGGCGTTGGCCCGCATTGCCGCCGGCTTCAAGAGGGCCTACCCCGACATTGCCCTGGAGTCCTACCGTGCCTCGGGGGGCGGGATCATGCAGAAGATCGACCAGGAGCGCCAGAGTAGCCTCGATGGTGCGGACGTCCTGATGGGAGGAGACATGGTCTGGGCGCTGGCGCGCGCTGGCGAAGGCAGATTGCTCAAGCCGCTGGGGCCTGCCATGAAGGACTGGCCATCGAAATATCTGGTAACCGGCGTCATTGCCATTCCCGGTGTCGAGCCTTTTGGTATTGCCTACAACAAGAATCTCGTGACGACACCACCCAAATCGTATGCCGACCTGCTCAGGCCGGAGTTCAAGGGCAAGATCGGCATATCGGACCTGTCCTCGATCTCGATGCACGCCTACTACGACTGGCTGGAAAAAACGCAACTGCCCGGATTCCTGCTCAAGCTCAGGGCGCAGAACCCCAAGGTCACCGGAAACGTCATCACGCTGGCCCAGTCCGTGGCGGCGGGAGAGTTCATCGCCACGCCGACGACGGTGCTATCGGGCAGCAAGCCGCTGGTGGACAGCGGTGCGCCGATTGCTTTCTTTGTTCCGAGCCCCGGCTTTGGCACCAATTACGTGCTCACCGCGTTCTCGTGGAGCCAACGACCCAATGCAGCGCTGGTCCTCATGGATTACCTCATGTCCGCAGAGGGACAGAACGCCTGGCACGGCAATGGCGAAGGAGTGGGCATGTTGCCGGGCATCAAGGGCGCGACCACTGCCGACACCGTCTACGCGTGGGAGGCCAAGGACTACCCGCCGGACGTGGCGGCGAAATATCGCGCCTATTGGAACAAGATATTCGAATGAGTTTCTCGAATTGATTCGTCGCGCGCCGGCCGCAGCCCTGTGCTGGGGCGGCTGGGTATCGGCTTCCGGGTTGCATGGTGATGCCCGAAACCACGCGCGCTTGGGGAAATAGTTACACTGATCCCCAATCATTCCGCATCTCCTGGGAGCGCAGCAATGTACGACTATGCAATTTGTGGCGGCATGATTATCGACGGAACCGGCGCTGCCCGATTCCACGGTGACATTGGCATCACCGGCGATCGCATTGCGGCGGTTGGTACATTGACGGAGCCCGCAAAGACCGTCATCGATGCAACTGGTCACATCGTGGCCCCGGGATTCATCGACATACACACCCACTACGACGCGCAGCTTTTCTGGGACCCGAAGCTCACGCCCTCATCCTGGTACGGCATCACGACAGTCGTTTCAGGCAACTGCGGATTCGGACTGGCGCCGGTGCGTCGCGAGGACGCCGAAACGCTCTGCCAGGTACTGGCCGGCGCGGAGGGAATGGACCTGCAAGCCCTGAGGGTCGGGGTGCCATGGGGAAGATATGAAACGTTCTCCGAGTACCTCGAGGTATTGGATGCCATCCCCAAGCAGCTGAACATGGGGCTCCTTGTCGGCCATACCACGCTGCGCCTCTATGCAATGGGAAAGGCCGCGATGGATCGGACGGCGACGCCCGGCGAGCTCGACACGATGGCTTCGCTGTTGCGCGACATGCTTTCCGCCGGCGCGATGGGGTTCTCCACCTCGCGAGAGGCCGTGCATCGCACGTCGGACGGTCGTCCGGTGCCCAGCCTTGCCGCGAACATGGATGAAGTCATGCGCCTCTGCGATGTCGTGGGCGGGAGCGGGTCGGGCGTCATCGAGTTCAGCCCCGGCAACCCGAGAGCGGACACCGCGCTTTCGAACAAGGCGATGTGCGAGATTGCCAGTCGTACCGGCCGGCCGGTGACCTGGGCCGCACTGCTTACCGAGCATTTTTCCCCGGAGCAAATACAGACGGTCCTGGACGAGATTTCCGTCGCCAGCGGCAGGGTATTACCGCAAATCGGGTGCCGCCCGCTGATGTTCCAGATTTCGCTTGAGGACCCGTATGCATTCAACAACATTCCCGCGTTCGAGCCGGTGGTGAAGGGCGATTTTCCAACGCGCAAGAAGCTGTATGCAGATGCGAAATGGCGCGCCCAGGCCGGACCTGAAATAGAGCGGATTCGCGGCGGCACCTTCTGGCAGCGCACGATCGTGCAGGAGTCGTCTGTCCATGCGAGCTTGATCAACGGCCCCACGATTGCGGAACTTGCTGAGCGCTCCGGCCGGCCGCCATTTGACGAGATGGTCCATCTGGCATCGCAGGAAGACTACAAAACGCGATTTGGCGCCATTCTTGCCAACAACGACGAGAAGGGAGTCGGCGAGCTGCTGCTTAACGACCGTTGTCTGTTGGGCATTGCAGATGCCGGTGCGCATGCCAATCAGCTGTGTGACGCCTCATACCCGACGGACCTGCTCGGGCATTGGTGCCGCGAGCTGCAAGTGCTCTCGCTCGAGAAGGCGATCTGGCGAATGACGGGCCATCCGGCGGAAGTCTATGGCATCACCCGTCGCGGCGCGCTGAAACCGGGGCACTTTGCGGACATCGTGGTCTTCGATCCCGAGACTATTTCCCATGGTCCGCTACAGCGAATTGCCGATTTCCCGGCAGGCGCCGAACGACTGGTTGCCCCGAGCATGGGCATTCAATCCGTGTGGGTGAACGGTGTTCGAATCTCTGGTGCCGAGGGCGGCAACGCCTTCCCGGGACGCATACTGCGGTCGGGTCGTTAGTGCCGGTCCAGGTGTCGCTGCGTGATGAGAGTCTGAATTTGGCACTATTCATAATTTCGCATTGCCTTCGCAGCATCGGGAGTAGATCGGCGTGATTCGTCTATCCATCACAGAAACGCGCGTCGAAGTCATCGATGCGCAGATTCACATCTGGGAAGAGAACCGGCCCGGCCGTCCCTGGCAGGTGGACTTCGCGCACACCCGGGGTGTCTCCCTCCAGGTCGACCTGATGAATCCGAACCCGACCGAAACCCTGCGGCGACACATGGACCAGACCCGGCTTGTCGCAATCAGGACTTTTCTGGGGATGACCGGCTGATCGCGTCTAAAATCTTCTAGGGGGATGTTTCCAATGAATGAGTTCAAAAGGCTGTGGTGTGTTGTATTGCTGTCCATCCTGACGGGCGCATCTGTGCAGGCGCAGGAATACCCGACAAGGCCGATAACGCTGATTGTTCCTCTGGCGCCTGGCGGTCCGGTCGACATTCAGACCCGCGTTCTTGCGAAATTCATGCAGGACAAGCTGAAGGTCTCTGTCCTGGTTGAAAATCGTCCGGGCGCCCAGACTGTGCTGGGTGCAAGCCGTGTGGCGCAGGCAACGCCGGATGGCTACACGCTGGGTCAACTGGTACTCACCCAGTACAGCCGCGTGCTCAACAAGGATGGTCCCCAGGACGTGACCCAGGTGTTCGACCTGGTCGCGCCGGGTTGGATCGGTCCCTATGTGATGGCGGTCAACACCCTGGACTCGAAGGCAAAGACGCTGCAGGAATTCATCACGTATGCCCGGGCGAATCAGGGCAAGCTGAACTATGCCAACAATGCAGTCACCAACCAGCTGGCGATGGAGTCCTTCAACCGCCTCGCGGGGCTGAAGATCGTCAAGATCGACTACAAGGGTAATTCGCAGGCGTCCACCGCATTGCTGGCCAACGAAGTGCAGGTTTACATGGGGCTGCTCGGCGGCGCTGCGGCCAATGTGGCCACTGGGAAGGTGATCATTCTGGGTGTCGCTGACGACAAGCGCATCCCGGGTGCGCCGACCATCCCGACCATGACCGAAGCGGGGCTGCCGCTCAAGGCCTACCTCACCGGCGCGTATTACGGTCCGGCCGGTCTCCCCAAGGCGGTGCTCGCCAAGCTGGAGCCTATCGTGCGCGAGGCAGTCGTCTCAACCGAAATGGAACGGGTGACGCTTCAGCAAGTGGGGCGTGGCCTGACCGTGTCCAATGCCGAGTACCTGCGCATGCTGCGAGAGGAAATCGACTTCTGGGCGGGCGCTGCAAAGAACGAGAACTATAAGCCGGAGTAGCGCCATTCGAAGCACCGCAATGCGAGGCGGGAAACCTGGGTCGGTTCATGCTGACCGCGTCACTCACCCCTGTCGCTCATCCACGGAGGAGAAGGTCATGAATAAGATTTCCACAGTCGCGCGGGCAGCGCTCACCACAGCAGTATCGGCGCTCGCGGCCGCGACCCTGCTCGCACCGACAGGCAGTGCATTCGCCCAGGCGAGTGCAGCCCAACGCCCCATGACCCTCATCATCCCGTTCCCGCCGGGGAGCTCCTCCGACCAGCTCGGTCGGGTGACGGCGACCAACATTTCCACTGCGCTTGGCCGCCCGGTGATCGTGGACAACAAGCCGGGCGCGGGCGGGTACATCGGGGCCGAGGCCGCGGCGCGTGCGCCGGGGGATGGTTCAGTGCTCGTGCTCACCGAGTACGGCACGCTCTTCACCAGCATATTCACGAAGGACCAGGCCATGGTCACGTACCGGGCTCTCAAGCCCGTCGTGGGTGTGGGCAAGGCGCCGTTCCTATTCGTGTCGCCCGCCACGCTGCCTGCGAAGAACGTGCGCGAATTCATCGCGCTCATCAAGGCCAACCCGAACAAGTACAACCTGGCCGTCACCAACGGCGCAGGCAGCCACCTGCAGGCCATCCGCTTCCTGAAGGAGCAGGGCGCTGACATGGTCACCATCCCGTACAACGACGGCGTTGGTCCGGTGACGAGCCTGATTGCCGGCGACAACCACCTGTACCTCGGGTCCTACGCGCTTTCCAAGGCGCACATCGACTCCAAGCGCCTCGTCGCGCTCGGCTTCGCCGGCAGCGAGCGCTATTCGCTTGCGCCGGACATTCCAACCTTCAACGAGCAGGGCATCAACTTCGAGACGGAGATCTTCTTCGCGGTGCTGGCGCCGGGCTCCATGCCCGCGGACCTCGTCGCGCAGCTCAACAAGACAATCACCGCGGCGATGAACAACGACAACACCAAAGCCCTGCTGAAGAAGATCGGCTACGACCCGGCAGGCGGATCACCTGCGGAACTGGCCGCGCGGCTGGAGAAGCAGGGGAAGGAGTTGACGGGAACTGCGGCGGCGGTAGGGATCACGCCACAGTAGGAATTATTTTCCGGTCAGTTCGTCTTCGCTCAGCTTTTCCACGATCTTGTTGAAAATGGTCACGCCGCGATCATGCACTGTCGGCATGACCGTGGGTGAGCGGGTCAGGTTCAGGATCGGCTGCTGTGCTTCGATCATGACCTTGTCTTCAAGAAAGGCGCGCTCCCGGGCGGGAACACTGCGCGTCGGCTCAGCAGAATGCCGGGCACGTGGTATTCATACGCCTGCCGTACATCGACCGGGTCCGTAGTGGGCTTGAAACTGGTCCGGCTGAACGGCTTTCCCGAGGTCCAGCGCTCGAAACGAACGCCGCGCGACATGGCGATGACATCTGGAACCGTTTCGGCGTAATCCATTCCCGCCCCGAGGGATTCTGCGTGAACGAAGCTGATGTGGCTGAAGTCGAGCAGGTTCTCGTTGACGAGTCGGGCCTCGGCGTCATAGTCCATCTGACTCTCGCCCCTGATCCAGACGGGATCGTCAAAGCCGTCCGCCGGTGGAATCAGCTTCTCGTCAGCCAGCGCGGGATCACCCATCCGTGCTTCGAGACGATGGGGTAGGTACGTACCTTTGCGATCGCGGGGATGTTCTGCTGCCCCGGTATTTGCACCACAGTACCGCGAGGCTCGTAGAGAAATCCGTGGTACATGCAGCGCAGCTTGCCGTTTTCGCAGCGCCCGCGTGAAAGCGGCGCCAGGCGGTGCATGCAGCGGTCTTCGAATGCCACGAGCTCGCCGCGGGACCTCCAGACAACGATGGGTTCACCCAGCACCATGGTTGCTGTGGGTGTTTCGGCCAGGCTGTCGGCCCATGACACGACATACCAAGCATTGCGTACGTAGTTCATCCAGTGCTCCCGCCGTTCATGTCTTCGAAATGCCTGAGTGTTTATTGACGGGAATGAATAGAGCCGAAGCAAGGTGTACAAACGTATGAGTGCCGATATCTGACACGGCCCCACCTATTCTAGCGGGGCGTTCCCGGCACAAGAACAACTTGCGATGAGGGAAATAGTTACACTGCGACCTTTCAGTGGTCCCTTCAGGAGCGACATTATGAAAACCGTGTCAAATGCCGAGATCCAGACTCAGGTTCAGGTGCACCAGAGCCCTCGTGGTCGAATCATGTGTATGGGCTCGGCATACGACGTGGACGAGACCAACCGTGGCCGCGACATCGCCATCAATGCTTCCTATTGCGGCGTTCTGCCGGCGCGCTTCATCTGCGAACACTCTCCACGCGGTGCCATTGGCGTGGACTGCGGGTTTGGCCCCCAGGGTGCCGCCATCGCCGGGCTCTGGTACATGGAAGCCTTGAACATGCCGGGCGCCGTTGCCGACATCATGACGGTGCACCTCGGGGAGGGCGTGGACTTGTACGAGAAAGGGGTGATCAGCGTGATCAACCGCCCTGCGCAGGATTGCGGCGTGCGCCCCGGCATGAGCGTGAAAGAAGCTGCGCACATCATGCTCGAGCGGGATCCAGCCAGGCCTGCGGCTGCCGAGATAACGAACCGCACCGTGGTCGATCACGGTCCGGATGGACGCCTTGTGGTGTGCGCGGACTCAATCTATTTTGGCCTGCCGGAGGACAACAAGAACGTGCTGGTCACGGCGGGCCACTTCGGCATCAGTGCAATGCCCTATGCTCGTCGCTGCAAGCCCTTTGGCTTCATTTGTTCCGATGGCGGAAAGGGCCGTGACAATGCCGGCATGGCCGGCATGGCCGTCGCAGCAGCGGAAGGAATTGCGGGTGCAGCGGTTGACGGGCGACTGGCAAAAATGGGCGACGGCATGAGTACCTACAACGACGGCATCATCAGTGGGGCCAACAGCATATCGCTCGCGGCCGGCGTCAAGGTCGGAATGTCCACCAAGGAAGCAGCGAAACTGCTTGTGAGCAGGGAAGACAAGCAGGGTCGGCGATAGGGGAATCCAAGAATGACTACAAATCGCACAGAACCGATGATCTGCATCCGTCCGTCGTTCCCGCTACGCATGACCGATGCCGAAGGGACCATGCGCTACGCCAAGATGGTCGAGGACATGGGCTTTGACGCCTTCTTCCTTGGCGATCGAATGCTGGCACAGGCGGCGCTGGACGATGGTCAGGTGGTGTATGCGGCCACGTCGGTGGAGCCGACCACCATGATGGCGGCGATCGCGGGGCGCACCTCGCGCATCCAGATCGGCGTGCTGGTCTACATCGTGCCGTTTCGCCGCCCGCTGCAAATCGCCAAGACCTTCGCCTCGCTCGACTTCATTTCCAATGGCCGCATCATCATGGGCGCGGGGCTGGGCTGGAACCCCAAGGAGTTCGCGTCGCTGGGCCTGTCCATGGCCGATCGCGGGAGCCAGTTCGAGGAGGCGATTCCGCTCATCCGGCGGCTATGGCGCGGCGACACCGTGACCTTTCACGGCCGCTGGTCCGACCTGGAGGGCGTGCGCATCGCCCCGATCTCGCCGCGTCCTGCGGGGCCGCCAATCTGGATGGGCACCTTCGCGCCCACGCAGACCCTCGATTTCAGCACCTGGACGACCCCGGTCAGGAACGTGCTCGACCGCGTCGGCCGGCATGCGGACGCGTGGGCACCCCTCACCTACACCGCGGCATCGATGCGGCGCATTTCGGCGGCGCACCTCGGGGAGGCCTGGAACATGATCATGGAGAGCGCGGTGAAGGCCGGGCGCGCCAGCGATAGCATCGACCTCGTGCATGCGGACTGGATCTACATCCTCGACGGACCCAACGCCGAGCAGCGCGGCTTCGAGTCGGTCAGCAAGTTCTTCACGGGCAGCTGGCAAGACGCCAAGAACACCTACGTCATCGGCACGCCGGACGAAGTGGTGGAGAAGCTGCTGACCCTGACCTCGCGCATCGAGCGCAAGACCGATGCCTACATGCTCACGCCCATCAGCAGCGAGCAGACGCAGCTTGACCTGATCCGCGACCTCATCGCACCGAAGCTGCGTGCGGCAAATCGAAAGGGATAAACTGAGCCGGTTTTCCATGGGAATAAGTGCCGATATCTGACACTATCCCTGCCTATTCAACTTCGTAAAGGAACCAGGATGATCAAGCGGATTACTTTGATCAAGGCCAAGGACGGAATGTCGCTTGCGGACTTCAGAGCCTATTACGAGAAGAACCATGCGCCGATGGCCAAGCGCCTGTTCCCGATGGTGGCTGACTATCGGCGCAGTTTCATTGTCGATGTCGCGCGTCATCCTGACGGCGTCACGTATCCCGGGTTCGATGTCGTCACCGAGAACTGGTTCGCCAATGAAGCGGACTTGAAGGCATTCAACGACAAGTTCAAGCAGCCGGAAGTATTCGCGGAGGTGCGCGCCGACGAGGCCAAATTCACGCAGATGGACCGGACCTGGAGCTTCGTCGTTGACGAAGTGAAATAGTCAGGGTCAGCTATCTGGATTGCGGTAGTTTTTCAAGGAGGAGACGGAATGAATCCCACGCAAGGCGCAGCATCCACACTTCCCTCGCATGTCGATCCGGCCCGCGTGCTCGATTTCGACATGTTTGGGCTCAAGGCGGTTGATGGCGAATATCAAAAGGCCATCTATCCCTATACGCGGCCGGGTTCTCCGGAGATTTTCTGGACAAGGGCCAACGGCGGTCATTGGGTGCTCACCAAGGCGGACGATATCGAATTCGCCATGACGAACCCGAAGATCTTCTCGGCGAGCAAGATGTTCGTGCCGCGCGAGAAGAACCCCAATCCTCCGCTCACGCCGTTGATGATCGATCCGCCTGATCATGCCAAATACAAGGCGATGATGGCGCCGGCCTTCGCGCCCAAGTCGGTGCAGAAATTGGGCGAGGGCGCGCGGCAGATCGCGATCGAGTTGATCGAGGGTTTCAAGGCGCGGGGCGAATGCGAGTTCATCCATGAATTTGCCGAAAGCCTGCCGATTGACGTCTTCATGAACATGGTCGATCTCCCGAAGTCCGACAAACCCATGCTGATGGAGATCGGCGAGCAGCACGTGCGGCCCCTCACCCCCCAGCATCACATCGATTCGATGACACAGTTGCAGGCCTATGCGCTGCAGAAGGTGAAGGAGCGACGCGCTAATCCGGGCGACGATCTCATCAGTCACCTGACCCGTTGCGAATTGAACGGCAAGCCGCTCGACGATCATGCGCTGGTCGGCATGGTGGTGCTGCTGCTGGTCGCGGGACTCGACACCGTGGCTGCGGCCATGGGATTCTTCGCGCGGTTCCTGGCGATTGAAGTCGGGCACCGCAAGCAACTCATTGCCGATCCCGGCCTCATCCCCAAGGCCGTGGAAGAACTGATGCGCCGCTACGCAATCGCCACGGCGGGCCGCATCCTGGTGCAGGACCATGATTTCAAGGGCGTCGCCATGAAGGCAGGCGACATGGTCATCATGCCGACGGTCGCAGTCTCCTTCGACGAGAGCCGTTTCGACGATCCGCTGAAGGTGGATTTCACGCGCAACGCCTCGGGCCACGCGGCTTTCAGTCGCGGCGTCCATACCTGCGTGGGCTCCATGCTGGCGCGCACCGAATTGCGCATCTTCATGGAAGAGTGGCTGGCGCGCATTCCAGAATTCCGCATCAAGCCGGGTTTTGAGCTGCAGATCAGCTCAGGCACGGTGTCGGGAATTCGCAAACTGCCCTTGGAGTGGAGTGTCGGGTGAGCGACGACTCGACGAGCCATGCGCGGCAGGCCTGAGACGCCATGCGCAAGTGGCAATGCTTCTATTGCGGTTTCATCTATGACCAGGCCGTGGGCATGCCCGATGACGATATCGTGCCCGGCACAGCCTGGGACGATATTCCCGATGATTTCATCTGCCCCGATTGCGGCGCCGCCAAATCGGAGTTCCTGATGCTTGAAATCGGGGAATGAGCTTCTCAACCGCTTGGCGCCGGCGTGGAACCCTTTGAGATGTTTGCCGAGACCCCAATCAGGCAGTCCCTGTAGGTGAATAGGGTCAGCCAGGCGAGTGCGTCTTCAGCCAATCGCGCAAAGGGTAAATAGGGTCAGTATCGGTTTTCCGTAGGAATGAGCGCCGATGTCTGACACTGATCCTATTTATTTCTTGCCGGCAATCACCACCGCAATCCCGCCCAGAATCACAATTGAACACGCCACCAGCCGCAAGGTGAGTGGCTCGCCGAGCAAGGCTACGCCGCCCGCGGCGGTGATGACCGGCACGCTCAACTGCACCGAGGCAGACGTCGTTGCGGTGAGCCCGCGCAGCGCGGTGTACCACACCGCATAGCCAAGCCCCGAGGTCACGGCCCCTGAGGCAATCGCGTACAAGGCGCCTTCCGCATCCAGCGACGCCCGCGACAGCATGCCCACGCCCAGGCAGGCGGCCAGCAGCGACGCGCGCATGAAGTTGCCGGCAGTCACGCGCGTGGCGTCGCCCGCGTCCTTGCCGCGCAGCGAATAGACGCCCCAGGCTATGCCCGCCGCAATCATCAGCACCGCACCGGCGAGCGGCGGGGCGGACAGTCCCGGCAGAAGCAGGGCGACCAGCCCGCCGGCCGCGGCAAGCAGTCCGAATGTCTGAAGCGCGCCCGGCCGAACGCCCGTCCACAACCCGTATCCGATCATGGTCGCCTGCACCGCGCCAAACAGCAGCAGCGCGCCGGAGGCCGCGGGAAGGCTGACGTAGGAATACGAAAATGCCGCGGCATAGACGAACAGCGCCAGCGCAGAAGGCCAGTTGCCGGCGGATTTTCCGGTGGGCGCACGCAGCCGCACGACCACCCACAGCGTGAGTGCACCGGCGACGATGCGGATGGCGGTAAAGCTGGCCGGGTCGATGGCCGTATGCTTGAGCGCCAGTCGGCACAGGAGCGAATTGCCTGCAAAGGCAAGCATCGCTAGCAGGGTGAAGACGACGGTATTCATTTGTGACATTGCCTTTTCCGTCGTTGCGTTGTGATGCGGGGGACTACTGAATCAGGAGGCTGCGCTCCCCCAGAAACTCCCCCAACACCCGACTCGTATGTGACTTCTCCGGTTTCGCCGCCAGCTCCTGCGGCGAGCCCTGCGCCACGATCGTTCCCCCTGCATCCCCGCCTTCCGGCCCCATGTCGATGATCCAGTCGGCGTCGGCCATGACGTCGAGGTTGTGTTCGATCACCACCACGGTGTTGCCGGCGTCCACCAGGCGGTGCAGCACGCGGATGAGCTTTTCCACGTCGGCCATGTGCAGGCCGACGGTGGGTTCGTCGAGAACGTAGAGCGTGCTATTTTGCGCGCCGCTTCGACCGGAGGTCGCCGTTCCGGCTCTGCCGGGGCGGCTCATGGCGTTGCCGGCGGCGTCGAGTCGCACCTTGGCGAGTTCGGTCACCAGCTTGATGCGCTGGGCTTCGCCGCCGGAGAGCGTGGGGCTTTGCTGGCCGAGGGTGAGGTAGCCGAGGCCGACGTCCTGCAGCAGGCGCAGCGCGTGGTGCGTGGAGGGGTGGGCGGCGAAGAACTCCACCGCTTCGTCCACGCTCATGGCCAGCACGTCGCCGATGCTCTTGCCCTTCCAGCGCACCGATAGCGTTTCGGGGTTGAAGCGCGCGCCGCGGCAGGCCTCGCACAGCACGCGCACGTCGGGCAGGAAGGACATCTCGATCTTCTTGATGCCCTGGCCCTCGCATTCCTCGCAGCGCCCGCCCGCTTTTTTCGATGGGGTGTTGAACGAGAAGCGGCTCGCCGTCCAGCCGCGCATGCGCGACTCGTTGGCCTCGGCGTACAGGCGCCGGATGGCGTCGTAGAAGCCCACGTAGGTGGCGGGGCAGGAGCGCGGCGTCTTGCCGATGGGCGTCTGGTCCACTTCCAGCACGCGGCCCACGCCCTGCCAGCCGGTGACCGAGGCGCAGCCGGCCAGCGGCACGTCGGCCTTGCGGTTGTTGGCGGCGAAGACCATGCGCGCGAGGTTGTCGTGCAGCACGTCGCGCGCCAGCGTCGATTTCCCCGAGCCCGACACGCCGGTGATCACCGTGAGGCGCCCGAGCGGGATGCGCGCGTTGACCTTGCGCAGGTTGTGAAGGTCGGCGCCCTGGATGTCGATGGTTGGCGTCTGGCTGTTGCCGCGCAGCGCCACGGGCCTTGGCGGATGCAGCGGGTGCAGCAGCGGGTGCTTGAGGAACTTGCCGGTGAGCGACTCCGGGTTGGCCATGAGCTCGGCGGCGGTGCCCGCGCCGATCACGCGCCCGCCCAGCTTGCCGGCGCCGGGGCCGAGGTCGATCACATGCGCGGCGCGGCGGATGGTGTCTTCGTCGTGCTCCACCACCACCAGCGTGTTGCCCTTCTGCTCCAGGCGCTCCAGCGTGTCGAGCAGGATGGCGTTGTCGCGCGGATGCAGGCCAATCGTCGGTTCATCGAGGATGTAGCATACGCCCCTGAGGTTGGAGCCCAGTTGCGCGGCGAGACGAATCCTCTGCGCCTCACCGCCCGAGAGCGTGGGCGCCGAGCGGTCGAGCGACAGGTAACCCAGGCCCACCTGCTCGAGGAAGCCGAGGCGCGATTTCAGCTCGGCGATGCTGTCCTGCGCGATGGCGGCTTCGCGGCCTTCGAGCGAGATGCCGGTGAAGATCTTCTCCACGCGGGCGATGGGCTGTTCGGTCAGCTCGGCGATGGAGCTGCCCTGCCAGCGCACGGCGAGGGCTTCGCGGTTCAGCCGCTTGCCGTCGCAGGTGGGGCAGGCCTCCTTGATCTCCAGCCATTCCAGCCACGAGTCGAGCACGTGTTCCTGGTCGCCGGTCTTCTCGCGCTCCTCGTCCCACTCGAAGCCGGCGAGCTTCAGCCCGGTGCCGAAGCAGCCCGGGCACCAGCCGTGCTTGGAGTTGAAGCTGAAGAGACGCGGGTCGAGCTCGGCGAAGCTCTTGGCGCAGGAGGGGCAGGCGCGCTTGGTGGAGAACACCTGCAGCGGCAGGTCGATCTCGACGCGTTCTTTCCCAGCGGCACCGTGCAATGCAAACAGGTTGGCAAGCTTGTCTAGCTTGCCTAGCACATAGACGATGCCCTTGCCGTGGTCCAGCGCCGTGGTGAGCGCGGCGCGCAGGGCGGACTCGTTCTCGGGCGTGACCAGCAGGTCCGTCACCGGCAGCTCGATGCTGTGCTCCTTGAAGCGGTCGAGGCGCGGCCACTTGGCCGTGGGCAGGAACTCGCCGTCCACGCGCAGGAACTCGTAGCTCTTGCCCTTGGCCCACTTGGCGAGGTCGGTGTAGAAGCCCTTGCGGTTGATGACGAGAGGTGCCAGCAGGCCGATGCGCTGGCCGCGGTAGTCCTTGGCAATGCGCGCGGCGATGGCATCGAAGCTCTGCGGCTCGATAGGCACGTTGCAGTCCGGGCAGTACTGCGTGCCCAGCTTCACATAGAGCAGTCGCAGGAAGTGGTACACCTCGGTGAGCGTGGCCACAGTGGACTTGCCGCCACCGCGGCTGGTGCGCTGCTCGATGGCCACGGTGGGCGGGATGCCGAAGATGGCGTCCACGTCCGGCCGCGCCGCCGACTGCACGAACTGGCGCGCGTAGGCGTTGAGCGATTCCAGGTAGCGCCGCTGGCCCTCGGCGAACAGGATGTCGAAGGCCAGCGTGGACTTGCCGGAGCCCGACACGCCGGTGATCACCGTGAAGCGGTCGCGCGGGATCTCCACGTCAATGCTCTTGAGGTTGTGTTCACGGGCATTGTGAATACTGACTACTTTTGGTTTTAGTGACCGTAACGCAGACTTTTCCGCTGCAATTACTGCCATAGCCTTGAGAGCGTCGGATGAGTATTCCGGCTTGTCCAGAGCGGCCACGTACTCGCGCAGGGCCGTGCCGGTGTGCGACCTGGGTGCGGTCATGATGGCCGCAGGCGTGCCCTCGGCCACGATCTCGCCGCCGGCGTCGCCGCCCTCGGGGCCGAGGTCGATGATCCATTCGCTGGCGGCAATCACATCCAGGTTGTGCTCGATCACCACCAGCGAGTGCCCGGCGTCCAGCAACTGGCCAAAGGCGCGCAAGAGCTTTGCGACGTCGTCGAAGTGCAGACCGGTGGTGGGTTCGTCGAAGAGGAAGAGCTTGGTCTTGCCGACGGTGTGAATCCCGTTTTTTCCATACGGATGCGCCGCTTCGGCGAGGTGGCCCGCCAACTTGAGCCGCTGCGCCTCGCCGCCCGACAGCGTGGGCACGGGCTGGCCCACCTTGAGGTATTCGAGGCCGACGTCTGCCAGCGGTTTGAGCACGCGCGCGACCTCGGCCTCGCCGGGGAGCGAGAAGAAGTGGATGGCCTCCGACACCGTCATCTCCAGCACGTCGGCAATCGACACGCCGCGCAGCATGATCTCCAGCACCTCGGCGCGGAAGCGCCGGCCGTCGCAGTCGGGGCAGCGCAGGTACACGTCAGAGAGGAACTGCATCTCGATGTGCTCGAAGCCGTTGCCGCCGCAGGTGGGGCAGCGGCCGTTGCCGGAGTTGAAGCTGAAGGTGCCGGGCGTGTAGTCGCGCTCCTTGGCCTTGGGCGTGCGGGCGAACAGGTTGCGGATGGCGTCCCAGGCGCCGACGTAGCTGGCCGGATTCGATCGCGTGGTGCGGCCGATGGGCGTCTGGTCCACCATGACGACTTCGCTGATGAGTTCGGCACCGCGCAGCGCGCGGTGCGCGCCCGGGTTCTCGGTGGGCTTGCCCTTGGCGCGGCACAGCGCGGCGTAGAGCACGTCCTGCATGAGCGTGGACTTGCC
>CANJRC010000082.1 GCA_947476535.1 Betaproteobacteria bacterium | reverse complement strand
GTGGAGGGGAACGGGATGTCCTCGTCCGGCCCGTAGATGCACAGCGGATTGGAGAAGTAGAACACCGGCAGGCGGTACCAGGCCTCGTGCAGCTTCCACTGGCCGCCCATGCTGGCGTGGCCCTCGTAGGCGAAGAAGTCGCGCACCGTGGGCGGTCGCAGGACGGGTGCGCACAGCCGCGTGCCGGCAAGGGGCATGCCCTTGATCGTGTCGGCGCCGGCCAACGCCTTTTTCAGCCGCTCGAGGGCATCCGGTGACGATTCGAGCAGGGCGCCGACGTCGCGCAGCGGCCGGCCGGCACCTAGCAGCTCAGCCGCATCGAGCACCGTGCTCCGCGAAATTACCCCGGCGCGGGGCCCGTCTCCGGATTGGAATGTCACCAGTTTCATGAAAGTACCCCTGACTGTCGTATATCAACAAGATAAATGTAATCAACCGCGCCGTGCCTTGTTTTCCCTTCCGTCGCTTGCCTCAAACGCTGTGCCTCAAATTCTTCTCGCCACGTAGGTCGGGCGCTCCAGCACCGACTCCACCGCGATGCGTACGCGCTGGCCCATCTTCACCTCGGATAGCGGCGTGTCCATGAGCCAGGTGAGCACGCGAACGCCTTCATCGAGGTCTACCGCGACGAGCAGTACGGGGGCAATCGGGATCACGCGCGTGGGCACGGCATGCGACTCGGTGAACGAGAACACGCGCCCTTCACCGGCGGTCTCCTGCAGCGTGCAGGTGTCCGGCGTCCAGCAGGCCGGGCAGATGACGCGCGGCGGGAAGAATTTGTGCGCGCAGGCCGAGCAGCTCGCGATGTGGAAATGTCCCTTCGCCACTTCCTGCCAGAACGCGAAACTGGCCGAGCTGAAGAAGGGCGGGCCCTTGCCCCAGGTGTCCTCGTGGGTCTTGGCTTGGGCCTTTATCAGTGCCTCGCGGTCGCGGCTGGCGGCGATTTCGGCCTTCAGGGCGGCCTGGCGCTCTTGGGTGGACGGTTGGATGGATGGTTGGGTGGATGTGGTCACGTTCGTATTCTCCCTGTTTCCTATGCGGCGGTGGTGCCGCCGTCGAAGCGGGCAAAGATGTCGACGACGCAGGTGTTGAAGTTGCCGGCTTCCGACGCGGTCATGCCGTAGCGCGCCTTCTTTACCTGCCGTGCGCCGGCTTCGCCGCGCAACTGCTCGACGATCTCGTGCAGGCTGTAGAAGCCGGTGGGCACGGCCGGATGGCCGCGCGACACCAGGCCGCCCGACGGACTGACCGTGGTTTCCTTTGTGTAATCGCGGCTGTAACCCAGCGCGCGCATGACCATGATTTCCATCGGGCTGAACGGCACCCACGGCTCCACGACCTGGATGTCCTTGGGGCCCAGGCCGGTCTGCTTCCAGGCCTTGTCGGCGGCTGCGCGCGTGGCCGGCATGTGACCGAACGAGCGCCCGGCGAATTCCGACACCACGTTGTCGCCGTCATGCGCGATGGCCTGGGCGTGGTGGGCGATGGCGCGGCCCGGGTCGCGCTGGGCGATGTCCTCGCGCGCCAGGATGATGGCGCCGGCGCCGTCGGTGCGCGGGCAGATCATCAGCAGGCGGATGGGCGAGGCCACGGCGCGCGAAGCCAGCACTTCGTCCACGGTGATCGGCTTCTTGAAGAAGGCCGTCGGATTCTGCAGGGCGCTGTTTCTCAGGCGCACCGAGATCTCGGCGAAGTCGCGCTCCGTGGCCTCCCCAGCTGAGAGCAGTTCCTGTGCTGCAAGTGCATCCCACGCGATGGGACCCATGCCGAACGGGCCATTGAAGCTGGCATCCGATATGCGGCTGGTGCGCAGGTCGAAGTAGTCGCCGGTGGGCACCGCGCTTTCGCGCGCCGAGCCGTAGATGGCGATGGCGGGCAGGTTCTGCTCGCGGATGACCGCAGCCCCGAGCCTGATCGCGTTGCACAGCCCTGCTGGCGCGACTTCGATTTCGGCGATGTACTCCACGGAGAGGCGCAGCCGCGAAGCGATGTGCGATGACATGTAGTGCTGCGTCGCGCTCGGTCGTGGCGTGAGGCCGATCAGGCCGCGGATGTCCTCGCGGCGGATGCCGGCGTCTTTCGCCGCGGCGACGATGGCGCGCATGGCCAGGTCTTCTTCCGGCTGGAAGTAGATGGCATTGGGCAGCACGGCAGAGCCGCAGATGGCTACATCACTCACAGGTCACTCCTTCTCGTTGCCCGGCGCGCGATCATGGCGCCGGGGCTGCATCAATAACGACAACGTCAATCGGCAATGTCAGTTACACGAACAGATTCTGTGCCTTCAGTTGCTCGAACTCGGCATGCCCGATGCCCAGCCACTCCTCCAGCACTTGTGCATTGTGCTCTCCCAGCAGCGCGCCGCCGCGGTCGGGTTCGGGCATGGGCGGCATGAGGTTCCAGGCCAGCGCGCCCACCTTCTGGTCTTCCATCAGCGGGTGTTTGAGCAGCTTCCAGAATCCGCGGGCATTCAAGGCTTCGTCGCCGAACAGGGTCCGCAGCGACTTCGACTGCGCGGCTGGCACGCCGCGCGCCTGCAGCGCCTCTTCGAGCGTCAATGCATCCCAGGTCGCGGTGAGCGCCGCGATGGGCGCGTACAGTTCATTACGGCGCTTCCAGCGGCCCTCGCGGCTGAGCAGCGCCATGTCGGCGGCCAGTTCGGTCGCACCGAGCACCTCGCACATCGAGCGCCATTGCGTGTTGTCGTGGATGGAAATCGCCACCCACTGATCCTTTCCCTTGCAGGGAAAAGCGTCATTGGGAGCGTAGGGCAGGCGCTCGTTGCCGCGCACGCCGCCCGCGGGCAGCCCGAGGGATGCCGCCATCAACTCGTCGCCCACTGCCGCGACCACGGTTTCGATGGCCGAGCAGTCGATGAAGGCGCCGCGCCCGGTTGTCAGGCGCGCGTGCAAGGCCGCGAGAATGCCCACGCAGGCCATGGTGCCGGCGTTCAGGTCCACCGGTGAGCGCAGGTAGGACGGGCCGCCTTCGGGCCAACCCGTCACGGAGCCGCCGCCGCCTTCGGCCCAGAACACCGGCGCATAGCCGGGGATATCGAGGTCATTGCCGGGATCGAGCCGCCCGGTGGCCGAGATCGAGCAGCACACCACGCGCGGGTTGACCTTCGATACCTGCTCGTAGCCCAGACCCAGCGTCTCCATCTTGCCTGGGCGCATGTTGTCGCAGATCACGTCGGCCCGGGCTGCCAGTCGTTGCGCAATCTCGCGCGCCTTGGGCTGGCGCAGGTCCAGCGTGACAGAGAGCTTCTCGGCGCCCAGGTCGTTGAAGCTGGGACTGCGATCGAGGCTGTTCTCGGTGCTCCAGCCGTAGAGTCGGGCCATGGCGCGCGCCATGTCTGGGCGCGTGGCCGACTCCACCTTCACCACTTCGGCGCCCATCATGCGTATCAGAGCCATCGCCAGGGGCCCGGCGCCGGCCCAGGTGAAATCGAGCACCCGTATGCCCTTGAGGCCCTCGACCGCGCCGCGCCCGTCGATGTCGATCACATGCATTGCACGACTCCGAGCCTCTCCAGCAATTCAATGTCGGCATCGCTGCGGGCGAGCCCGCGCAGGATGGCCGCCGTGTGCTCGCCCGCGCCCGGCGCCAGCACCGCATGCGCGCCCTGCCACATCGGATCGCGGCCGAAGGGCAGGCCCATGGTGACGATGCGCCCGAGATCCGATTCGGCTTCCTGCAGGTAGCCGCGTTCGCGAAGGTATTCCTTTTGCAGCACCTCGGGCAGCGTGGCGATGTGGCCGATGGGGACGCTGAGCGCGCGCGTTGCGGCGAGCACGTCCGCGACGCTGCGTGTGCCGCACCATGCTTCGAGCCCGGCCTGGATGACGGCCTGGTTTTCCCAGCGCGTCGTGCCGGTCGCAAAGCGCGGGTCGGTCAGCCACTCCTTGCGTCCCATGGCCGTGCACAGGCCCTTCCATTGGTGCTCTTCCAGCACCAGCATGGAGACAAACCCATCCTTGCACTTCACCGCGCCGCCGAAGGCGTAGCGATTGTTGGCGCGCGTCAACTCCATCTTCTCGCCCCACACGCGGCCGAGAAACAGCTTCTGGATCATCAGGAGGTGCGCCTGCTGCGAGAAATCGATGGCGGGCTGCGGCTCGCTCTTCAGGCGGGCGTCGGTCTTCTTCATGTACAGCGTGCCGAGGATGGACACTGCAGCACCAGCGCCGGCAAAGCAGTCGCCCACCAGTGTGCCGGGAAAGGTGGGGCGCAGCGTGGGTTCGGGTCCCGGCGGGATCAGACTGCCATCGCCGCCGGCCTGGTAGCGCGTAAGCGGCGTCGTCGGCGGGTCGCCGTGGTTGTGCGCCTCGCCATAGGGCCCCACCTTGGCCAGCACGCCCTCGAAGGCGGCCGGCACCCGCGGCGCGTATTTGGGTGAACTCAGGATCACGGCATCGGGCGCACTGAACTTCAGGATGAACTCGGCGAGGAAGCCGTCGTCCAGGTCGATGGCGATACTTTGCTTGCCCGCGTTGAGGTACTCGAATGCCAGCGAACGCTGGCGGCCATTGCAATCGCGCACCATGTCCGGGCCGCGCCGTTCAGGCTCGCCACCGAGGGGCTCGATCTTGATTACCCGTGCGCCGAGACTTGCCAGCAGGCGGCCGGCGAACTGGCCCGCGGTGCTGGCGCCCAGCTCCAGGATGGTGGTGCCGGCCATGGGCAGTGCTGCCACTGGCGTGGGGGCCGTGCCTAGTGTTGCGGCCGGGGCGGCCGGTGATGCGGCGACGTTCATGGCGTGGATGGGATGGGGCGCTTCAGTGGGTTGGCGGGATTCCGTGCCGGATCTGCTCTGTTGAGCGCAAAGGATGCGTTGCCGGTCGCGGTTCGTCTAATCGCTTTTTTAACTTGATTGATACATTTTGTAAATGATTGAATTATTCGGGAGCGGCGAGGGGTTTTCCCTGCGCCTTCTTTCCGGGCGGGACAAGTCAGGCCGGGCGCCGCGGCGCCCGGCGTGCTTTCACCGATTGCTGGACGGTATCGATCAGCGCGGTGAGGCCGGTGGGCTGGCGCTCGCGATTCCACACCATGTGCACGCTGGGCTGCAATTGGCTACCG
The DNA here is from genome assembly GCA_947476535.1 of Betaproteobacteria bacterium. Taxonomy (GTDB): domain Bacteria; phylum Pseudomonadota; class Gammaproteobacteria; order Burkholderiales; family SG8-39; genus CAIYPG01. The sequence goes on along the minus strand of CANJRC010000082.1, from coordinate 13,455 downwards.
CGAATGCGCACGAAGCGGGCACCGGGAATGCCGGCGCGGCTCATCGACTCCGGAACGATGGACACGCCCATGCCGTGCGCGACCAGCGCCACCACCGACAGCAGCGACACCACATCGAGCGTGACGCGCGGCTGGAAGCCGGCGGCGTCGCACAGTGCGATGACGTGGTTGCGATAGGCGCGCGCGGCCTTTTCCGAGATGAGCACGAAGTCTTCGTCGCGCAGCGCTTCGATGGCGATGCCGGCCCGTGCGCCGAGGTTTTTCAGCGCGGGGTGGGATGCGGGCAGGCAGGCCATGAAATGCTCTTCCATCATCACCATGCCCTCAAGCCCGGGCGGCGGGCTGGAGAAGTTGACGAACCCGGCGTCGAGGCGCCCGGCGCGCACCAGATCGCATTGCTCCTGCGAGGAGGCTTCGCGCAAGGCCAGATGCACGTCGGGGTTGGCGGCGGTGAAGTCGGCGAAGATGGATGCGAGGCCCCGGTAGAGCAGGGTGGCCGAGGAAAATCCGATCTCCAGCTGACCGGCGCGCCCGCTCGCCAGCATCTGCCCGAATTCATGCGTCTGTTCCAGGTGCAGCAGCAATTCCCTTGCCTTGACCAGGAATGCGCTGCCGGCCGGGGTCAGCAGCACGCGCTTGCTGTCGCGGGTGAAGAGCTTGAACCCGAGGCGCGCCTCCAGCTGGCCGATGCTCAGGCTGAGCGGCGGCTGCGTCATGTGCAGGCGCTTGGCCGCGCGGCCGAAATGCAGTTCTTCGGTCAGCGTCACAAAGTGTTTTAATTGCCGCAGTTCCATGGGTACGATCCGATTTTGAGATACGGTGTCTTCCGGATGTTGCCGACCGGCAATCGGGTAACGATAACCGACTTCGTCCTGGGGGGCCATTGCGGCGGCGTTGCGCTCAGGCAAGACGCGAATGCGTCGTACAGCAGGAAGGGGGTAACGATGGATCTTGGGCTGAAGGGCAAGGCGGCGCTCATCACGGGCGGCAGCGACGGCATCGGCGCCGGCATTGCCGAAGCCCTGTCGGCCGAGGGCGCCGTGGTGGCGATCTGCGCGCGCAACCTCGCGCGCCTCGAAGCCACCGCAGCGCGGATCGAGGCGGCCACGGGCAACAAGGTCGTGCCGATCGCGGCGGACCTGCGAAGCGAGGCGGGTTGCAGCCATTTTGTCGCCGACGCGGCAGCCGCGCTGGGGCGCATCGACATCCTCGTCAACAACGCCGGGGCGTCCAAGCTCGGGCCCTTCGTCGAACTCACCGACGAGGAGTTCGTGGATGCCGTGAACGGCAAGTTCCTCGGCACCGTGCGCTGCTGCCGCGCCGTGATCCCGCACATGCAGGCGCTCGGGGGCGGCGTGATCGTGAACATCACCGGCGCGAACCAGCAGGCAGTGTCGCTGCACTCCTCGGGCGGTTCCAGCAATGCAGCGATCCGCATGTTCAGCAAGGTGCTGTCGCAGGAGCTCGGGCCCATGGGCATCCGCGTCAACAGCCTGGCGCCGGGGCGCATCCAGACGTCGCGCGCCGAACAGATCTTCGATATTGAGGCCCGGGTGTCGGGGGCGACGCGCGAGGCGGTGATGGCGAAGATGGTGTCCGCCATCCCGTCAGGCCGCCTGGGCCGGGTGAGCGACATCGCCGACATGGTGTGCTTCCTGGTCTCGGATCGCGCGAGTTACGTGAATGGTGCTGCCATCATGGTCGATGGCAGCAAGTCCGCCGTCATCTGATGCAGGATCGAGGGGAGGAGAAGCATTCATGAAATGGGTCACGAAAGACTATGTGCACATGGACCGGGTGGCGAGCCCGTGGCTGATCAAGCGCTTCATCGATCCCGAGGCCGAGTTCGTGTTCGTGGCCTGGGGGAAGGAGGCCGAGCGGCCTGCCGACGCGATTCCATTTTCCATTGCGGGCACCGAACTCGGCCCGCACGATGCCGATGGCACCACGTTCCAGAAGATCCTGAAGAAGTACGCCATCAATGACCCGGCGCTCGAGCGCTTGGGCAAAGTCATCGCCGCGGGCGTGGCCTACGTGATGCATGGCTACCGCCCGGGGGCCGACGATCACCTGGGGCAGGTCGCCGTGGGCCTGCTCGCGGTGTCCGAGGGCGTGATGTTCTCCACGGCGAGCGATCCGCAGATCCTCGCAGCGGGTTTCCCGCTCTATGACGCGCTATACGCCAACTTCAAGGTTGAAGTGCAGTTGGAGAAGAGTGGCATCAAGCCGCCTGCGCCCACGCGCCCCGGTCCCGGCGACAAGATCGATTTCCTGCGGCAGGTGCTGAAGGATGCTTCGCGGTAGCGCTGCGATGGCGCTTTACGGCCGACCAGCACCTTGAAGCCTCAATGAGGGGGCGCGCCATCAATGACGCAATTACCCCGTTCCGGTCCTTGCAGGCAGCCGATCCTACGCATTTTTCAACTGATGAAATAGTAGGCCCGCCGCGAGACCTGATCGCATTGACTCGAACGCGGTCAATCGTGAACATGATCCCATCAATGAAAACCGTCGCATCGGCGTGATTTGAAGGCGAATCCGCGCATCGAACAAGCCTGTATATGTGACCGGTCAGGCCATCAGCGTGGATCGCGGTTTGTTCCCGGTATAGCTTCAACCATTGGCGCGTGAGCGCTTTGGGAACAAAGATGAGAAGATGATGCGCTCCATCAACGTTTGCGCCCCTTTCAGTGGCTGCACTGTTGCTAATGGCAGTAGATGGCGTCGACGCTCTGGGGGGCGGGACTGCAGCGAAGTGTGCTGCTAGCAACGGTTGCTTGAACACAAAAGGAGTGACTCCATGAAACTGGCCACGTTTGAACACGGCAACGCCCAGCGGGTCGGGGTAGTGCTGGAAGACCAAATCGCGGATGTGACTTCGGTTGCTCCTACCATGCTCGCGCTTATCGCAGGAGGTGCGTCGTTACTTGATAAAGTGCGGGAGACGATCGACAAGGCGCGGCACCTCAAGCTCAACGAGGTGAAACTCCTCGCGCCGATTCCGCGTCCGCAGAAGAACATCCTCTGCCTGGGCCTCAACTACAAGGAACATGTCGAGGAAGGCATGCGAGGCGGATGGCGCGCCAAGACGGACGTGCCGCAGTACCCGGTCTGGTTCACCAAGGCCGTCACCAGCGTTTGCGGGCCTCACGAAGATATCGTTGTTGAGCCCGCCGTTTCCACCCAATACGACTGGGAGGTGGAGCTGATGGTGGTGATCGGCAAGGCGGGCCGGCATATTCCCCGTGAGCGAGCCTTCGAGCATGTGCACAGCTATACGGTATTCAACGATTTCAGCGTGCGCGATATCCAGAGACGCCACGGCCCTCCGCCGCAATGGTTCAAGGGCAAGAGCTGGGACCGCGGTTCGCCGATGGGCCCATGGCTGGTCACCGCCGATGAAATCGGAACCCCACCCCGGATCCGTCTCACCTGCAAGATCAATGGCGTCATCAAACAGGATTCGAACACCGAGCTGATGATGTTCGATATCCCAACTGCGATTGCCGATATCAGCGAGGTAATGACGCTGGAACCCGGTGACGTCATCGCCACCGGAACGCCCTCTGGGGTCGGGCTTGCCCGCACGCCGCCTGAATTCCTCAAGGAAGGCGACTTAATGGAGACAGAGATCGAGAAGATCGGCGTGTTGCGCAATCGCATCGTGGCCAAGCACGGGTAGCAGGCTCCTGATTTAATCGAAGGCCATGCGCCTGCGGTTGTCCCCTCTCAATGCCGTGTCGCAAAGGAGTAACACTATGTCGAATAGATTGGAAGCAGCGCAGACTTCGCCGGTTCGCACGCCCGTTCTACAAACGCCGGCCGAGCGAGTCTGGCGGCCGTCTGAACTGGATTGCCTGGAAGAGGCGGATCTCGGGCTTTCAAAGGGCAGTGATGGACGGTTGGTCGCGCGCCAGGTGCGCAGCAAGGCGGGCGCGAAGTGCGACGGGAAATGGCGTTCCCGGGACGCCCAGTTCGACTTTATTTACGTGCTGAAGGGCAGGGTGACCATCGAGCACGAAAACCTGGGTCCGGTGACGCTGGAGGAGGGGGCGACGCTGCTGAGGCCGCGGGGGATGAAGTTCCGCGAACTCGACCATTCGCGAGACTACGAAGGCATGGAAATCTTCTCGACCCGGCTGTTCCCGCAGGATGTCACTTTTTCATCCGCGTTCACCAAGCCAGTCGTGACCCATGACGGACCGCATGCCTACGTGGTCGGCGAGGGGGAGCGCAGCTTCTTCAAATACCGGGATCTCGGATTGGCAGCGCTGACCAACCAGCATTGCCATATCCACATCACGCGCGCGTTGTCGCGCAAGGAGGGGGGCACGGGCTGGCATTACCATTCCATGGGCCAGTTCGCATTCGGCTTGAGCGGGTGGGCGACGCTAGACGTCGACAACGGAAAGAGCATCAAGGTGGAATACGGCACCGCGCTCTCCGTTCCGCCTCAGTGTAGCCACGATGTTCCGGCGTATTCCGAAGATTACGCAGTGTTTGAACTGTGGCTTCCGGCCCATTGCGAAACCGTTACCGTCGCCGCCCCTGCTTCAAAGGCGGCGGGCGCGATCTGACCGATTGAATATGTCAGGAGTACACGCCAATGACGCAATCCATGATGACGATGGTGGCTTTTCTGCAGGCGCAGAACTGCTCCAATCTCGTGGCGTCCTGGCGCCACCCCGACACCCTACTGAAATACGACACGCCGGAGTTCTACCAGGATATTGCGCGCACGCTCGAGCGCGGCAAGTTTCACATGGCCTTTTTCGACGACCGGCTGGCCATGCCGGACCGCTACGAGGACAACCATCGGGAAGCCGTGGAGAACGGCGTTCGCACGGTCAAGCTCGACCCGACGACGGTGTTGACCATGATGGGATGCGTCACCCGGCGCCTGGGCCTGGGAGCAACCTACTCCACCACCTATTACGAGCCGTTTCACGTCGCCCGGGTTTTCGCGACGCTGGACATGTTGTCGAGGGGCCGCGCAGCCTGGAACGTTGTGACGTCGCTGAACGACTCCGAAGCAGCCAATTTCGGCGCGACGGAGCACCTCGCGCACGACCTGCGCTACGACCGCGCCGATGAATTTCTAGAAGTGGTCATGGGCCATTGGAGTACCTGGGAGGAGGGTGCCCTGATCCACGACAAGCAGTCCGGGCGTTTCGCAAATGGGGAAAAGGTCAGGCGCCTGGATCACGCGGGTCACTGGTTCAAGTCGCGCGGACCGTTCACCGTACCGCGATCGAAGCAGGGCCATCCGGTATTGCTCCAGGCGGGGCAAAGTGGGCGCGGTAGCGAGTTCGCTGCCCGTTGGGCCGAACTGGTGTTCGTGATCTGGCCGAACCTTGACGTGGCAAAGAAGAACTTCGCCGACTTCAAGTCCAAGGTGGTGGCTCATCGCCGCGACCCGGCCAAGGTGAGGGTTGTGCCAGCCTTGTACGTCATCACCGGCGAAAGTCGCGCGCATGCGGAGGAGAAGAAGGCGGCGATCGACGCTCTCGTGCGGCCGATTGATTCGCTGTCCCTGCTCTCGGAAGTGCTGAACTTCGATTTCTCGGTGAAGAAACCCGGTGATGCGTTCACGGACGCGGAACTGAACTCGATCTCCGGGCTGCGCGCCATTCTCGATCGGGTGGTCAAGTTGAGCGGCGTGTCCAACCCCACGCTCGACGACTTTCTAAAATTCAGCGGTCGCGGCACGACAGCCGAACTCCCCACCTTTATCGGTACCGGCACGGATGTCGCCGATCAGATGGAGGCGTGGTTCAAAGGTGGCGCCTGCGACGGGTTTGTGCTGGCTGCGACCAACATGCCCGGCAGCTATGAGGATTTCGTCGACAGGGTGGTGCCGGAGCTTCAGCGCCGCAGTCTGTTTCAAGAGGATTACGCAGGCGCGACGCTGCGCGAAAACCTGGGCTTGCATGTCCCGCGCGCAGGGGAATGGAAGCAAATGTACCTCTAGCCGTTGGCGAAGCGCTTCGTGCGAATGCCAAGGCCGGCCCGCGACGCCGGCCCCCTACATCAATCAGTGGAGGCGCTTGTTCATGACTGCAACCATCATCCCGCCCAAACGCCAGCGCCTGCAGCGCTCGGAGCTGGCCGTTCCAGCGACGTCCGAGCGGTTTTTCGCCAAGGCGAGCGCCGGAAATGCCGACTTCATTTTTCTCGACCTCGAGGACGCTGTGGCGGACCGCCTCAAGGAAGAGGCGCGGGCCAAGGCGATCAAGGCCATCAACGAGATCGACTGGCGCAACAAGACGGTGGCTGTGCGCGTCAACGGCCTGGACACTATCTGGGGGCTGCGAGACATCATTGAGATCGCGACCCAATGCCCGCGGCTGGACATGATCCTGCTGCCCAAGGCCGGCAGTGCCTTTGACGTGCAGTTCTTGGCGCAGGTGCTGACCGCCGTCGAACGCGAGCAGCGCCGCGAAAAGCGCATAGGCATCGAAGTGCTGATCGAGACGGCGCTCGGCGTGGCCAACGTGGAAGCCATCGCCGCATCGTCGGACCGCCTGGAAGCGATGATATTCGGCGTCGGCGACTACACCGTGGACATGCGCACACACGATGTGAAGTTTGGCACACCCAGCGAGCGCTACGCCATCCTGACCGCGCCCGATGCACAGGGAGTGAGGAACAGGCACTGGAACGACCAGTGGCATTTTGCGCTGGCGCGAATCGCCAATGCCTGCCGCGCCAACGGGTTGCGCCCCATCGACGGCCCGTTCACGGACTTCGGCGACCCGGAGGGGTTCAGGGCCTCGGCGCTGCGCTCGGCGGCGCTGGGCTTCGAGGGCAAGTGGGCGATTCACCCCTCGCAGATCGACATGGCCAACCAAATATACTCGCCCTCGGCGGAGCAGGTGGCCTGGGCCGAGAACGTGCTCGCGGCGCTGGAGCGGGCGGCGGTGGCAGGCGCCGGGGCCATCAACGACAAAGGCGTGCTGGTCGATCTTGCGCACGCCAAACTTGCGCGTACGATTCAGGAGCGTCAGCGTGCCATCGATGCCCAGGCTCGCGGAAAGGGAACGGAATGACAGCCTGGCCTCGCAACGAAAAGGCAGCGGCGCCGGGTAAGGATCGTGGCGCTGCGTCCCTCGAGAGCAAGCGGTTACCGTCGCTTGCCGGCGTACGAGTCCTCGACATCGCGACTTTCATAGCCGCGCCGTTTGCGGGCACGGTGCTGGCGGACTTTGGCGCCGACGTGATCAAGGTAGAGCAGCCGGGCGCGGGCGACCCATTGCGCAAGTTCGGCACGCCCACCGATTGCGGTGACTCGCTGACCTGGCTGAGCGAGGCGCGCAACAAGCGCTTCATCACGCTCGATCTGCGCACGCCCGATGGACGCAGCCTGTTCCTTAAACTGGTTGAGAAGTCCGATGTGGTGATGGAGAACTTCCGCCCTGGCACGCTGGAGAAATGGGGGCTCGGATACGATGAACTGCGCGCCGCCAATCCGCGCATTGTCCTGCTGCGAGTCAGCGCCTACGGCCAGACCGGCCCCTATCGAGGCAAGCCGGGCTTCGCGCGCGTGGCGCACGGGTTCAGCGGCCTGTCGCACCTGGCCGGCATGGAGGATGGCCCGCCCGTGGTGCCGGGTTCCACGTCGCTTGCCGACTACATCTCCGGTCTGTGGGGCGCGACGTCGGTAATGGCGGCGCTGCGCGCGGCCGAACGCGACGGCGTCGGACAGGTTGTCGACATCTCGCTGTACGAGTCGGTGTTCCGCCTGTTGGACGAACTGGTGCCCGTCTACGCGAAGCACGGCGAAGTAAGGCAACGGCATGGGCCTTCGGTACCGCATATCGTACCGCACGGGCACTGGCAGGCCGGCGACGGCAAGTGGGTGGCCCTGGCGTGCTCCAGCGACAAGATCTTCGAGCGGCTCGCGAACGTCATGGAGCAGCCTGAACTGGCCGAGCGCTTTGCCACCAACCAGCAGCGCATTGCCGCGCGTGCCGAGATCGAGGCCGCCATCGCCGGCTGGCTAGGCCGGCTCTCCATGGAGGAGGCGGTGTCGCGCTGCGACGCGGCCGGCGTTCCCTGTGGCCCAATTCTCGACATCGCCGACATCTTCAAGGATCCGCAATATGCCGCCCGCGAGGACCTGCAGCGGGTGCAGGACCCCCGCGCCGGTGAAATCGTAGTTCCGGCCTCGGTGCCGCGTCTGTCCGGAACGCCGGTGCAATTGCGCCACCTCGGCGGGCCGCTCGGCGCGCAAACCGAGGAGGTGCTGGGCCAGTTGCTGGGTCTGGATGCGCCGGCGATCGAACGGCTGCGCAAGATGAAGGTGGTCTGATGGGACGCAAACCTGTCGGTCAAAAAATATTCGGAATGAATCGTGATCCCGTCCATCGAATTGCAGGCAAGTTACCGGCTTGGCATGCGCAGGTTTGCGGCCGGCGTCTGCGTGGTGACGGCACTTTGGGACGGCCAACGCTTTGCGTCGACCATGACCTCTGTCTGCTCGCTGGCGCGTCCCTTGCGGGTGCATAGGATTGTCGTAATGTTGTGTCGCGTGCATACGATGGTCGAAACATGCCCGTGAAACGCGATTGAAGCCGCTCTAGAGCGCGCATAGCATCACTCCTACACTGCCGAGGCCGTCATGAACGAATCCTTGCCGTTGTTCCCGTTTCCCCGCACCGATCCGATTGCCCCGCCGCCTGAACTGTTGCGTCTCCAGCGTGAGCGAGCCGCCGTCAAGGTTCGCCTCGCCGGCGGCCAGACAGCCTGGGTAGTGCTACGGCATGCGGACGTGCGCCGACTCATGATTGACCCGCGTATCAGCACCGATGCGGCGCGGCCGGGCTTCCCGCCCATCGGGCCGTCGGGAGCCAACCCAAACCTGCGTACCTTTCCTCGCCGAGATCCGCCCGAGCACACAGAGCAGCGCCGGCGAGTGGCTGCAGAGTTCCTTCCCGAGCGAGTGGAGGCTCGTCGGCCCACGGTACGGGCCATCGCCAACGAACTGATCGATGCGATGCTCGCAGGCCCCCAACCGGCCGATATCGTCCACAGCGTGGCGCTGCCGCTACCCACGCGCGTCATTTCTGGCATGCTCGGCGTGCCCTACGAAGACCGCGACCTGTTTCATGGTTTCGAGGCCCGCGTGATGTCCGTGGATCCTGCCGAATCGGCGCAGGGTGCGCGCGAGGAGCTGGCCTATCTTGACGACCTTGTGCGGCGAAAGATGGTCGCCCCCGGAGACGACATCATAAGCCGGTTGATCGAAAACGAGGTGTGCACCGGGCGCATGGAGCACGACGAACTGCTGCGCATCGTCCGCACCCTCCTCAGCGCCGGCCACGAGAGCACTGCGAATATGACGTCGCTCTCGGTCCTGAGCCTCCTTACGAATCCCGACGCGCGCGCGACTTTCACTTCGAATCCTGAAGGCGTTCCGATGGCCGTCCTCGAACTTCTGCGCGTGCACAGCATTTTTCACCTGTTCGCGCCGCGGGTCGCGCTTGAAGACATCGAAGTGGGAGGAGAGATCATCCGCAAAGGCGAGGGCCTGATCCTTTCGCTGGTTGCCGCGAACTACGACGCCGAGGCGTTTCCCGACCCAATGAAACTTGACCTCGCACGTGATGCGCGTCAACAGTTGGCGCTGGGTTTTGGAATACACCACTGCCTGGGGCAAGGGCTTGCGCGCATGGAACTCGCGGAAGTCCTCAGCGCCGTCTTCACGCGCATACCCACGCTGAGGCTCGCGGTGCCCGTTGCGGAGTTGCGATTCCGCACCGACCGCGCCACCTGGGGTCTGCAGGCGCTCCCGGTGGCCTGGTAGCACCGGCGACCGGCGCTCGGTTTCGGTATGCGATGCCCTGGGCAGAGGCGGCGAGGCCTTCATCGACGCGATAAGGGGAAGCTGTTCTGGAAGTTGAAGCCGGGTAGATCGGACCGTTTTCGGTGTCCTGTTGGTAGGTGTGCCGCGGCGACGAAGTTTCTAGGTTCGGCGCCCGCCCGGCTCATCGCTGACCCAATGCAATCGATTCCACCTGCGTGACCAGCGTCGCCGCCAAGGCGTCGAGTTGATTCACCGAATCAGGCTGTTCGGTGGGCGCATCTTCCGCGCGCACCATTGCAATTGGAAAGTCCGGTGCGCCCTGCGCCCTGGCCATGGCGCGGCCGATGGTGTTGGCGAGGAGGTCGACGGCCAGTATCGCGGCCGGGATGCCTCGCCGTTCGAGCGTGATGGCGTCGGCAACACTTGCCGACATGCAGGACCCTCAGTCGCCGAAGCCCACCAGCGCGAGCTGGCTGCCGCTTGTGGCGATCTGATCGAAATAATCGGGCGGGGCCTCATTCCCGAGGAATGGCTTGCGCAGGAAGATCGCGACCTCGGCCCGGTACTTTTGCGTCAGCAGGGCCGCAACACGCTGCAGCAGGTCGCCGCCGAAGGTCTTGCCGTTCCACAGGATGGCAAGGCGCAAGCCGCCGAGCGACTCAAGCCGCGCGGCGCGCGAGATGCTGCCCTTCACTGGGCCGGAACGGGGATCAAGAAGTTTCAGCATGCGTCGTCCTTTCGCAGTGATGGGGGAAAAGCTACTACCGGCTCGGGTTCATGCTCGGGTATCGCGAAGCGCGCGGCGCCAGGGTTTGCCGTATCAGTCGATGGTCCGGATGACCCGGGTCACCGGATTTGTCGACACGATGTACGGGCTAAGAATGCAGATGGTTTTGCCGGCGTTGCCACCGGCAGCGACAAAGCAGGTGCCTCGAGCGCGGTCGCGCGAACCGGAATCGAACACTGCGGCATCGTCCGGCCCATCTTTCCAGAGATGTATGCGCCGTGCTTCGTCGCCGGGTGCTGGTGGAGTTCCCACAGGCGACACCGCGCCGGCGGTGATGAGCCCCCACCGACCGCGTCGCTTCAACTCTGCGACACTTTGCCAGGTGTTTTCGGCCATCCAGTCGTTCAAGCGCGCCTTGCTCCAGCCTGCCTTTACGAAGGCCTCTGCCCAGTGTTTGCCGAGCAGCACGGGATAGACGCCGCGATAAAAACCCGTTTCACTGATGTGGAGTGCGACGCGCTGCAGGATGGACTCGGGATCTGATTCCGGAAAATGCGGCGTGGCCATCCAGGGATAGGTCGATACCATGGTGACCGTGCTGACATTGCGCTCGTACCCCCGTTCGACGTGCAAGGGGTCCCAGCCGGCAATTTCGGGGTTCTCACCTATGCACAAGCCACCATAGCGCCCGGGATGACCGTATGTCCCACGTTGCAATCCGCCTGTGACGCCATCCGCGCAATTGGCCACGATGAGACTGAGTGCGCGACCGATTGTGGCGTTAGCCCGTGTGCCAGGCCCGAGCACCCAGATGCCGAAATTGAGGCCGATTCGCTTGACGATTGGACCGCTGACGATCATGACCGGCCACGGGCTGCCCTGGCTCGCCAGATGATTGAACTGGAAGGCCGGATCGCAAACCGCCTCCACCGCCGCGATCACAACCGGGAGGTATTCCTTGCGGCAGCCGGCCATGACGGCATTGACGACCAGCTTTTCGGCGCTGACTTCGCGGTCCCGCTCAGGGATGCGCGCGATGATCGTCGCCGGATCGAGCCGCGCGTAGTCAAGAAACTCCCGCACCCGCTCCTCGGTGGGCGGCACGACCGGTAGGCCGTCGGTCCATCCCTGGTCATAGCAGTATTCGATGGCATCGAGCGTGCCTTCAACTTGGTGGGTCCTGGATGCGAGGCGAGTCATGACAAGGGACCTAGGGCTTTTCGGTGAATCGATCAAGGCAGCGCGTTGGGATCGGCGCAGGCAACTGCCCCAGTTAGGTCCGGCGGAGCATGGTTCCGGAAATTACTGACACAAAAATACATTGCACGCCAACCAACGGGCCTCTCCGATCGAATTACTGACGCTCAATCTTGAGCGTATCGATAGTCTTGTTGAACTGCGCAACTTCATCGGCGACCCGCTTCTGGGCGTCGGCGGGCGGCAGCCAGATGGTCTGGTAGCCGCGCGCGGCGTAACGCGCCTTGACGTCCGGCGCGGCGACGAAGGCGCGAACCTCTCCATTCAACCGGTCGATCACGGCCTGCGGCGTGTTGCGCGGGGCGTACAGCCCCATCCAGAACGTCGGGGTATAACCCGGGAATCCCGATTCCTCGAAAGTGGGCACATTCGGGAGACCGGGCAGGCGTTGCTTGGAGGCGACGGCGAGCAAGCGCACCTTGCCCGCATCGACCTGGGGTTGTGCGGTGGCGACGTCGAAGAAATTGAACTGGACCTGATTGGAGATCGTGGCGGGCATGTATTCGGCGCCACCCTTGTAGGGAACGTGAACGATGTCGAGGCCGGCGCGGATCGCGAAGTCGGCCGAGACCAGATGCACGATTCCCCCGATACCGCTGGTGCCGTAATTGATCTTGCCCGGATTGGCCTTCACGTGGGTGATGAAATCCTTCAGCGTGTTTCCCGGTATGGTGGGATTCACATACAGGCCGAAATTGCCCTCAAACAACGGCGAGATGGCGACCAGGTCCCGGGTGATGTCGAACTCGGGCTTCTTGCGCATAGCCTGGTTCGACACCACGCTGTTGGTGACAAAGAGCAGGGTGTAGCCGTCGGGCTGCGCGTTGACCACTTTCTGCGCCGCGACGTTGCCGCCGGCGCCCGCCACGACCTCGACAATGAAGGATTGGCCCAGTCGGGTTGATAGCGCATTGGCTGTCTCCCGCGCGAGGATGTCTGTGGATGAACCGGCGGCCATGGCCGATGCAAAGATCACAGGTCGCGTGGGGTAGGCCTGTGACCACGCATGTGTGGCGGCCAGGAACGTGGCAAGCGTACAGAACGCGTGGATAAGTTTCCTCACGTAAGCCCCCTCCTTAGAGTTGAATTCATCGCAGCCGCCATCGCGGCGCAGGCCGTCGGACCCTGCCACTTGCCCGTATTCTAGCTTGCTGTTTTGCCGGGCGACATGTTATTCGTTAATCGCTTTGCCGGGCGCCTAGGCGGTTGCAAAGGGAATGTCAGTCAATGGATACTCGTCTACCCCGAGTGTCGCCACTCCCGCGCTCGGGTATTTCCGGGTAGTCGATCCTCCGCATTTTTCAACTGATGAAAAAGTAGGCCCGCCGCGAGACCTGATTACATTGACTTGAATGCGGTCAATCGTGAACATCGTCCCATCAACGAAATCCGTCGCAGCGGCGTGATTCGAAAGCTAATCCGCCCATCGAACAAGCCTGTTTCAGCGAAATCGTTCCCGTTCAAATGATTGCGGCAAGGACATTGCCGCAATGGAATCGACAGACAGCACGCCCGGAGGGCACATGGCATTGACGCTGCAGGACAAGCAGGAAATCACCGAGCTGACCGCGAAGTACAACCATGCCGTCGATCACCAGCAGCCGAAAGACTGGATGGACACCTTCACCGAAGACGGTGAGCTCAAGGTCAACGGCAAGTCCCAAGC
>CANJRC010000081.1 GCA_947476535.1 Betaproteobacteria bacterium | reverse complement strand
TTGCTTCAAGTTCCGCAACAAGATCGGGCTGGATGTCGCGCTAGAAGCCCTTCGCGATGGTTGGCAAAGGCGCAAAGTCACGATGGACGACCTTTGGCGCTACGCTGCTGTCAATCGCGTCGCCAACGTGATGCGCCCTTACCTCGAAGCCATCGCGGCGTCATGAGCAAGAACCGCGCAGCCTCGATTCGCGCCCGCCTGAAAAATCGCGCCGACGCCGCGAAGCAGGACTTCAATCTCACGCTCACGCACTACGGACTGGAACGGCTGCTGTATCGTTTGTCGGTATCCAGTCACGCGCCGAACTTTTTGCTCAAGGGCGCGCTGCTCTTCAAGCTCTGGTACGACGTTCCCCAGCGGCCAACACGAGACGCCGACTTGCTCGGCTTTGGCCCCGATGACATCAATTCAGTGGCGGCAGTATTCCGCGACATTTGCGTTATCGAGATCGATGATGGGATTGCGTTCGAATCACGCTCGGTCAAGGCGGCGGAGATCCGCAAGGAGGCGGGTTACGGGGGAGTGCGTGTCGAACTGCGCGCGACGCTGGACGGTGCAAAGCTCTCGCTGCAGATAGACATTGGCTTTGGTGACGTCGTGACGCCGGCACCCGAGACAGTCAGCTATCCTGTCTTGCTGGACGACCTGCCTGCGCCCGTGCTCCGTGCGTATCCCAAGTACACGGTCGTCGCCGAAAAATTTCAGGCGTTGTGCGCCCTCGGCATGGCAAACAGCCGCATGAAAGACTATTTTGACCTGTGGATGTTGCTGCACGATCGCGATCTGGATGACGTGGAGTTGGTGCGAGCGATCCAGGCCACTTTTACTCGTCGTCGAACCGCGCTGCCCGAAGGTGTACCCGCCGGGTTGAGCGACGCATTTGCCACGGATGCCGGCAAGTTGACACAGTGGCGCGCCTTCGTGACGAAGAACAAGCTCAATCCCATTGCGCTGGGTGAACTGGTACAGGCGCTGCGTGCCGAATTCCAGAGGTTGAAGATTGTCTGATGCGTTCGCCTCCTCGATTATCCGGTCAGGCAACTGAATTCGGAAAAATCCCCGGCCATGCGCAGTGCTGTGCTGACGGTAAAAATTTGATCGAAAACTCGTTGTGTGGCAATCAGTTAAGGCATTTGATGGCGGCCATTTCAGTTGTTTTTCGGGACGCAGATGCCTTCAGAACAGCGTCGTGACGGTAAAAAAATTGACGAATAAGAATGGAAAGACAATAAGTTAGGCAATTTGACGCCGGCACTTTTCTTGCGCCATTTCAACCAGCAAGAGGGCGCGTTGACGTTACCAAGGAGCGTCGCGGGAACCAATAGATCTCGATATATCTCGAAAGGTGACCTGCACGAGATCGTCGATTGATCTCGATACATCCCGATAGATGCTGAAAGCTATTTTCGGAGATCAGATGAGATTGACGGTAAATCTGACGGTAAAAGTGCTACTCGCAGAACAAATGTCTAAATGCGACAATGGCTTACATATGCAGTTAATGATTGAGTGGGAGTGAGAGGAAGTCTTTCAGCATCTATCGAAGACGATCGAATTGTGAGTCCGAATTAGCCCGGGCATTTCGTTTGTTCGGGGATTTGCTTTCGAGATCTATCGAGATGTATCGGTGGGATGCGGAGTTTCCTGACGGTAAATTTTTTTTGACCTGCGGCACCGGAAGCCGCGCACATATGGTGAGGGTCTCTACCTAAACTCCCATTTGGGACGGACGGGTTGTAGCGTAAGTCCACTACAGCTAGCCTGACACCTTTCTTACCCTTGCCCCCAGCTTTCTCGCACGGAATCTGCGCGCCCGTGCGGGAGGTGGGGTCCCCGTCATTGACCATCCGGCTACAGCTTCTTAAGCAGTACCTCGCTCAGCGCATCGATCGGCACGCCGCTCTTTGCGTGCAGGCGCCCGACCTGTGGCGGTCCTCGTGGCAGGCTCTGGGCTGGAATCGCCTCCTTGCGCTTTTTTGCCCTTACTGACGCCAGAAGCAACGCTCGCTTGTCTGGGCCGCCATTCCGGGCTCTTAAATTTACAGGACGCTGGATTCCCCAACATTGGGGCCACACGTGGGTTTTTCCGGTGTTCCTCCCCACTTCTGCTAACTGAAAAATGGCTTCCCCCGGGTGAACTGCCCCGTCAATTGGGGATATGCCCCGCCGTCGTTGGCCTTTGGCACGCTTAGTGCTGCACCCTGCTTGCAAATGCCGGGACCCGCCGCGCGATGTGCGCGATGGCAGATGCGCGCATCCGTACTGGCGATGGCCGGCGGATCACTGAATGGGAACCACGTCATGATGCAGGCCGGTGAAGTCTCATGTACTCCACACGTTTCGGGGTGGCTATCCCAGACGCTGTTGTGCCTCCTGGCTCTCGGCATTGGCAATGCACTAGCCGCGCAGGGGCCAAGGGGTGGCGGAGGCGGGGTAGGGGCGTTCGATCCGGCGCCAGTGCGCACTGCGTCGCCGGTCCCGCCGCAATTCGATATTACCGGCTTCATCCAGGAGGCCACGCTCGACACCGACGGGACGATCTGCGAGGCGAGTGATCCGCGCCTGGCCGGGGGTACGCTAAGGGTCAATAGCATCAAGGTGGTCGTGCCGTGCAACACCGTGCTGCAGATGCCGGCAGCCACGCTCACCTGGCAAGAGTTGTTCAGCCTTGCGCCGCGCGACATCGGCCTGGCCTTGGACGTGAACGGTACACCCGTCCAGACCGGCCTTGCTTTGGCCGACAACGTCACGGTGCCCTTGGCGGCGCACTACAGCAACGGCCGCCTGCCCTCATACGAAGTGCATGTACAGGGAAACATCGTCGATGGCCGGTACATCGCCGGCCTGATCTTCATCTCGCAGCAGAACTTGAATATCGGCCAGGGCACGATCACAGCGATTGACTACCCCAATGGCGAGTTGCTCATCACCAGCGCGGGTCCGACCCCGAGCACAGCGCGGGTGAAGATCAACGATCCGATCGGTCGTTTCGGCCTCTCGCACGGGGCCCCGGGCAGCGGCGCACCGTTGATCGAACCGGCCTATGACCAGCGCTTCGCTATCGACGTAGAAAGCCCGACCATCCATGCTGCCACGGGGTTCCCGATGTGCATCCCGCGTGGCGATCCGATTGCTGATGGCGACGACCCACTCTGTCCCCGGGCGAACCGTCCGCGCTCACCCGATTGCACATCGCTGCCGTCCCCGTTTCCGGTCTTCACCATGCCGTCTAGCGGGCAGGTCTGCACCAGTTTCATGATGCCGCCCCCGCCGAGGAGATCCTGCATCGCCTCTAAAAACTATACCTGCCCGCCGGACCCGACTCAGCAGGCACCGTTCGAGGTTGGGGATTTCATCGACTTCTCCGGCACGCTCAAATACGACTCCAAGGGGCCCTATATTTCGGCGCACACCATCGTGGACCATGTCGGCATCTATACCACGCCCGGAATCATGCCCGCGTACGTCGCCATCGAAATGGAATTGCAGGGCACTGCGGCGCTACCATTCGCCAACCTGCAGCAGGAGGTCACTTCACGGGTAAAGGTCGAAGGCTTCAGCACCGACCCCAGCAATCTGGTCGATATTTATGCGATCGACATCGATCCGGTCACCGGAGTGGCTAAAGACCGCTTGTTGGGAATCGCAAACCCCAGCGGGCCGCCTGTGATCGGGCGCTTCCGCTTCAAGCCGGCCGCCGGGGCCTTCCTGCCCCCCCCACGCGAATTCCGGGTGGTGTCGCGGACCCTGTGCGGTGATCCAACCCAACCCTGCAGGATGCCGAGTGCGCCCAGGACCTATGCCAATGGGCTGATCGCCGGGCAATACCATGCGCCCAATTTCGAATTCATCTTCGGCGAGAGTCTGACTCAAGGTGACGCGGTGGTATCCGCGAACTTTCAGGACTTCGTATTTTTGTTCTGCGGTTCCGGCCCGCTCACTAGGCTCACCGCCGGCACAACGCCGCCTCGGGTCGGTCAACTCGATCCGGCACCTTGGGCGGATCCGATGCCGGACCCGATGTTTGCCTTGTCCTTGTGCCCTACCGCAAAAAGAGTAAACGGCACGGGTGCGGTCGCGGCACGATTGCTCGCCCCGCTCACCAGAGCCGTGGCTACGCCGGCCGTCGCCGCCTCCGGCCAGACCATTACCCTGAGTGCTTTGACTAGCAGCGATCCGAACACTCCCGCTCGGGCCCTGAGTTACCAATGGACTCAGACCGGTGGCCCTGTGGTGGTGCTGTCCGGCCCCGTCACGGGAACGCCCAGCTTCAAAGCACCGAGCGTCAATACGGCTACCAGCCTTACGTTCAGGGTGGCGGTGAAGAATACTGTGCCGTTGACGACCTACGCTGACGTAGCGGTCACGGTGAATCCGTCTTCGCCGCCGCCAAGCCTGACTTTCTACGCGCCGGTCAGTGCCATACTGGGAAGGCTGGTGACAATGATAGGGACGGTGTCCAGAGGTGCCACGTTCACCTGGACCCAGACCGCCGGTCAGCTCGTCATGCTTAACGGCGCCGACACCCTGACGCCGAGCTTTACCGCGCCCGTGGGCCCCACGAGCGTCACCTTCGTGCTGACGGCCACAACCGCCGCCGGTTCGAGTATCAGCCTGGCACGCACGATTTCCGTGGCAGCCGACTTCGTTGGGATAGTGCCCGCGGTGGTCTGGGATAACCGCCAGGGCAAAGGCAACTTCAAGCTCACGGCAACCTCGAGCGCAATCACCAGCAACGCGGCTCCCGACGGATTGTCCATGACCGTGGGGTTGTGGAATAGGAATGTTGCGGAGGGCCTTCCGGGCAGTTCCACCAATTCGGTTACCGCGCCGATGAGTCTGGTAAGGAACGTGGCAGGTCAACTGCCGGATTGTCCAACCGCGCTACCATGCTTTACGGCAGATCTTCTCGGCGTTATTGTCGATCCAGCGAGTACGTCCGCCCTCCCGGTATTTCTCCGGCCGACCAGCGTCGCCGTGAAGTCCTCCTTCGGCGGTTCAGCAACGGCCACGGGTATAGCGATTACCATCCGGTGAAACTGGGGGCGGGTTGAGATCGGGGTCAGAGCCTGAGGTTTGCTCTACCCCGATTCTCTTTCCGGGCTCTTGCCGGTCATCACTTGCGTGCGAGCTGCACGACGTCGTTCTTGTTGCGTCCCCAAAGTTCCAGCGGGTTTTCCACCGCACGTCGCAGCGCCACCCTGGCGCGCGAGGGTTTCATGGGGCGACCAAACGAAACAAGCTGCGCATACATCGGCACAGCCAAGCGGTAATGTCAGGTACGACGTCTTACGGTCATGGTGTGCTCCCCAGATCGCTTGGTCTTTCAGGCAACTTCTTTGTAATGCAGGGGGTGTGCCTGGGTGCCTAGCGGGCCGGCCGCGATCACGTGGTGCGATGGCAGCAGCACTCCCGCAGGGAGCCGTCGCGACACATCGGTACGACAAATTCGGCGATGACCAGCTCTCGTGCCAGCGCGGGAACTCAATATCAGACCGGACGTTTCCCCACTTTTAGGGCACCAGAACTAGGTAAAAAAGTGGGTTCTCGCCGCGAGATTGCGGGTTTAAACGCGGCTTGGCGCGTGATTTGCCCCGTAGATTGGGCATATCACCCATCTCCCCCCTCCATTTGGCACGCTTAGTGCTGCTGTGGGCAACACGAGCTGCCGAGCATCGAATCGATGCCGTGTGCTTATGCCGGGTGAGGCTGCCGCAGAAGTTCAATCTGCCCCGACCCGGTGAGGCACATCCAGTTCGATTCGATGCATGTAATGGCACCGAGAAAATTGGCGCACTAATCAACTAGGTTCTATTCATGAGAATGGCCAGAGTAGCGAACGGACGACGCATCCCTCTCGGTTTGATCGGCCTTCTATCGGGCCTGATGGTGCTTTGCTGCGGCAGCGACGTTGCTGCGCAGGCAGGGCCGGGTAGGGGCGGCGGAGTATTTGGAGCCAACCCGCTGCTGGCCCCCCCGCAGCTACCTAAACAATTCGATATCACCGGATTCATTCAGGAAGCGAGCCTCGACAGCACGGGGAAGATCTGCCAGGCAAGTGATCCGCGTCTTGCCGGTGGCACGTTGAAGGTCAATGACCTCACCGTCATCGTTCCGTGCAACACCATTCTGCAGATGCCGGCGGCCACGCTCACCTGGCAGGAGTTGTTCAGCCTTGCCCCGCGTCATCTCGGCCTGCCGATCGGCACCGACGGCATCCCCACCCAGACCGGCCTCGCCTTGATGGACAAGGTGACCTCGCCGGTCGAGACTCGCTACAACGGTCCCCTGCCGTCGTACGAAGTAAGGGTGCAGGGCAACGTGGTAAGCGGCAAGTACATCGCTGGCCTGATTTTCATTTCGCAGCAATCTCTCAACCTTGGGCAGGGCATCGTCTCTGCAATCGACTACGCCACGGGCGAATTGCAGATTGCAACCACGAAGGAAGCGAACCCGGTCATTGTTCGGGTGCGCATCAACGACCCCATCGGTCGTTTTGGCAAGTCCCACGGGGCGCCGGGCAGCGGAGCGGCACTGATAGAGCCAGGCTACGACCCGCGTTTTTCCATCGACGAGGAAAGCCCGACCATACACGCCTCCACGGGCTATCCGATGTGCATCCCGCGCACCAATCCATTTACCGAGGGTGACGACCCGCTGTGCCCGCAGGCAAACCGCCCGCGTGCACCCAACTGCAAATCCCTGCCGGTGCCGTTCCCGCCTTTCGTGCAGCCCGCGGACGGCCAGTTCTGCACCACTTTCGTGATCGATCCCCCGGGAATGATGGCCACCGCCTGCGACGCCGGAATGGATTGCGCACCGCCGCCTTCGGATCCGACGCGGCAGGCCCCGTTTGAAGTAGGTGACTTCATCGATTTCCAGGGCACGCTCAGACTCGACGCCCAGGGCCCCTATATATCGGCTCACACCATCGTGAACCGTGCCGGCATCTACACTACACCGGGGACGATGCCGGCCTACATTTTCATCGAGGGCCTGATTCAGGGAACCTCTGCGCAACCGCTGCCTAATCTGCCGCAGGAAGCCACCTCCAGGATCAAGGTCGAAGGCTTCGCCACCGATCCGACCGGCCTGGTCGATATCTACGCAGTGGATGTGGATCCTGTGAGCGGAGCCATCAGCGACCGCCTGCTCGGCACCGCCAATCCCTCCGGCCCGCCGGTCATCGGGCGCTTCCGCTTTTTCCCCAACGCTGGTGCATTCTTGCCGGCGACGCGGGAAGTGCGCGTCGTATCCAGGACCCTTTGTGGCGACGCGTACTGGCAATGCAGCTTGGCCAATGCCTACGTACCCGACCCCTTGCCGGCCAATGGCTTGATGGCGGGGCAGTACCATGCGCCGAACTTCGAATTCATATTCGCCGAGAATGCGATCCTGGGCGATGCGGTCGTGTCAGCCAATCTGCAAGATCTGGCGTTCCTGTACTGCGGCTCCGGCCCGCTCACTACACCCACGGCCGGACAGAATGGCCCCCTGGTGCGCCAGTTGGATCCGGCTCCCTGGGCTCCGCCCATGCCGACGCCGGCCTTTGCTGCCACGCTGTGCTCCGGCGAACCCGTGGTTGGCGCCGTGGCGGTGTCCGGTCCCCCGGCCTCACCTGTCATCACCGTGCATCCAGGGTCCGATGTGACCGTCAATGCCGGTGCGGCGGTACTTCTGAGCGCTTCGGCCAGCGACTCGACCGGCCTGCCGATCGCAATGACCTGGGTCCAGTCCGGCGGCACCCAACCCATGGGTAGCATCACGGTGCCGCCTAGCCAGCCCAACGCAATTAGCTTCACTGCCCCTTATACCGCGTCGCAAATGGTGTTCACCGTGGGGGCGACGAATCCGAGCACGGGACTGACCTCGATCGCGACAGTGACGGTGCATGTGACTGCACACCCGATCGACGACGTGACCATCTCAAAGGTCACTTGGACCAGCCTGGCGCAGAACCGCGGTACGCTGAACGTGGTAGCAAGTACATCGGTACGTCTCGGTAATGACGGCCTACCACCGCCCGACCTACAACTCTACGTCCAGGCAACAGCCACCATTGCCATGCTGGTTCCCGATGCAGACGGCTATCTCACCTACAAACTGACGGAAGTGCAAATGTCGGCAACGCCGCTGCCGATGTACTTTGCACCCACGGGCACCCCAGCGACTTGCCCGACCGGAGAAAAATCCTGCTGGCAGTTCGTCACCCGCGGCACCCTCGTCGATCCGAGCCAGGCCGGCGTATTCGTAGCGCCCGACACGGTCACGGTGACATCCAGCTACGGCGGTTCGTTTGTCGCAACCCAGAATAACGGCATCATCCAATTGAGGTAATCGAATGATTTTCGACACAAGGCGAGGTTTGCGCATTCGGCGTGCAGTGGCGGGAACGCTGGCCGTGGTGATGTTGCTGAGCAGCGGCAGCGGTTTCAGCCGCGGACGCGCGGGCGGCGGAGCTGCCGGTGCGCTGGACGATTTAGACTTGCTGCCGCCCAATCAGGCGACTAAAGGGCTGCCGGCCAATCTGGTCGATGGATTCGCGCCTGCGGGGAGTTCTCCCGGAGACGGCATCGGTGGCGTCGGCGGAATTCCGCTGCTACTTCCCGGGCAAGAGACCACTATTTCGCAAAGCGGCGAACAGGTCACGCTGCTGCCTGCCAGCGTCACCGGGACCAACGGTGTGCGCGCCGGTGTCGCGCGACAACTCGGTCCCGACGGTCTGCCGCCGATGCGCTCGCTCAAGATGGTGGGTGTACCCCCGGTGCCCGGGCTTGCCCGCTTCATCAGAGACCCGCAAGCGGCCATTGTTCTTGGCAAGGCCCTGTTCTGGGACATGCGGGCGGGTAGCGACGGCAATGCCTGCGCCAGTTGCCACTTTCATGCCGGGGCCGACAATCGACTGAAAAACCAGTTCTCGCCTGGTCTGGCTGGTGGCGACCAAACTTTTCAAACCACAGCCGCAAGCCTTCGCGATATCAGCACGAAAACAAAGGGCAAGCTGGGTCAGCGTTTGACGCCGGAAGAAATTGAGAAATTGGACTTGTTTACCTCGCCCAATGACAAGCTCAGGCGTGGCCACGGTTTCAAGTCGACGCGTACCGGTGCAGGCGGCCCCAACTACACGCTGAAACCGGGTGACTTTCCTTTCCATCGACTGTCCGATCCGCTGGACCGCAACTCGACGGTGCTGTTCGACACCAACGACGTTGTCTCTTCCCAAGGCTCGTTCGGCGGGAGGTTCAACACGCTGGGCGCGGATGGCAGCGAAGACTGCGGCGATCGCACCAATGCCGCAACCGACACCTTTCAGGTGAAGACAAAACTGACCCGACGGGTGCCGGGACGCAACGCCCCGACCACGATCAATGCGGTGTTCAATTACCGCAATTTCTGGGACGGACGCGCCAACAACCTGTTCAATGGCGTCAATCCCTTTGGCCCGCGTGACACCGACGCCAAGGTTCTCGAACTAAGGCCCGACGGGAGTGCCGAGTGGACTGCCATTGCGCTGCCCAATGCCAGCCTCGCTTCGCAAGCCGTTGGTCCGGCACTGTCTGAGTTTGAAATGTCGTGCGCCGGCAGGTCGTTCAAGGATCTCGGCCGCAAGCTGCTCGCACTGCAGCCGCTGGGCCTGCAGGACGTGCATGCGCAAGACAGCGTGCTCGGCCCGCACAGGACAGCCAGCGGGCGCGGACTCAAAGAGAGCTACAGTTATCTGATCCGCGCAGCTTTCGATACGCGCTGGTGGGGCTCTCCCGAAAAGTTTGACGGATACAGTCAGATGGAGAGAAATTTCTCGATGTTCTGGGGACTGGCGATCATGATGTATGAATCGACTCTGGTATCGGACCAGGCGCCCTATGATCTGTTCGTTGGCTCTCCGGGCCAGCCGGGTAACGTCAAGGCGCTGACGGTGGAGCAGGCGGGCGGTCTCGCCGTGTTTCGCGGCAAGGGCCAGTGCATCGCCTGCCACAAAGGGGCGGAGTTCACCGGCGCGGCGTCCAACCTTCAGCTCGGCGGCGACGACCGAACCCTGATCGAGAGCATGTTCCTCAAGACCGGTGAACTTGCTGCCTATGACAACGGTTTCTACAATATCGGC
This sequence comes from Betaproteobacteria bacterium, assembly GCA_947476535.1. GTDB lineage: Bacteria > Pseudomonadota > Gammaproteobacteria > Burkholderiales > SG8-39 > CAIYPG01. The sequence continues at coordinate 8,955 of CANJRC010000081.1, read as the reverse complement.
GTGCGTCCAACGGCGGATGATCGTGGCGTCGGCGGGGCCGATCCATTCGGCAACGCGCTCTCGTTCACGCTCAATTGGTTCGATCTGCTGCGCAAGCAAGCGGTGGCTGACCCGGTTTGGGTAGATCCGTGCCTCTTTAGCATCTTCGCCGACGCCCGCGCGTGTTGGATTGCACCGCAACCGGACCGCACCCGCGTTGCAGTTGATGGTGCATTCAAAACACCAACATTGCGCAATATCGCCCTCACGCAGCCGTATTTCCATAGCGGCGGTGTCTTTACGCTCGAGCAGGTGGTTGCGTTCTACAACCGGGGTGGCGACCGGCGTGGCCCCGATGATAACGACACCACCGGACTCATCGGGCCTGACGCGCCGAACGGGGGCGGCACCAATGTGCATCCGACCATCAGTCCCCTCGGCCTCACGCGAAAGGAGCAGGACGATTTGGTCGCTTTCCTACGTCATGCGCTTACCGATCCGCGGGTGGCCTGCGAACGCGCACCCTTCGATCACCCGTCGCTCTCGTTGCACAACGGGCACGTCGGCGATGAAACGGCGATGAAAGACAACGACAAGGACGGCATGGGCGATGACGGGATCCTCGTTTTGCCTTCCGTAGGGGCCGGGGGGATGGTGAATATAAGCTGCCTGCGCAACGACGACGGCACCGCAGTGCGTGGCCTATGAACACGGCCTCCCAGCCACACACCCCTTTGCCCACATGACCCCGAGTGAAGCTGCCACTGTCGCTTTTCCCGGTTGCGGCAGCTCTTGGCGAAGTTCGCCGACAGTGTGCAGGTTCGATCAAAGGGGGCGTTGATCCGGTTCGGGTTGAATACGCTTCCGGTAGCAGTCATTCCGGTGCGCCTTTTCCTGCGCTGCTGGTCAAGTGCAGCGGTATCTTCTTGGGACGCAAGACGCGTGCATCAAGCATGTCGTGACGTCCCGCGCGGTTTGGCCAGCGTCCGCCATCAGCGCCCGATCCAACGATGCAGGTCTTTCTGCACAGCACCGCTTATCCCCAATTCACGCGTATGCGCGACCCCAAGTATGGGGGGTATTCCCCGGTCACCGTGCTGTCCGCATGGAGACAGTGGATCCGTGAAGATCCAATACTGGCAAGGATTTCCAAGCATTACCTGTCGTTTGGCATGGTTGCTGCTCTAAGAGCGCTATGCCGCGAAGCCTGTGGGGGAGTAGACCCGAAGCGGGTGTCCAGCCCCATAAGGATGCCGACTTTGGCCGATTGGTTCGTGGTCGAGATGTGAGGTGATCTCTTTCGAGTGGCTTTGGATTTTCTCCTGCACCGGATCAGGCACAAGTTAATGAATAAGCGTTCCTTCTAATCGTTTTGAAAAGGAAGAAAAAATGAACTCACGTGAAAAACTCATCCAGCGCACGATGGACGTGCACAGAGAAATCACCCAGGCGGGGCTGAGGCGGCGCGACCTGCTGAAGATGGGTCTGCTCAGCGCCGGCACGGGCATGCTGCTGCCTATCCAGGGCCTGAGTCTGCGCGCGGCCCATGCCGACACCTCCTGCCCGGTTCCCGGTGTGGAGATCAAGAGCCCGGTAACCCGACCCTGGGTGGAAGAGCTGCCGCGGCTGGTGGAAAAGCAGACCGTACTGAACAACGACCTGGGGAGTTTCAACTGCGGCAAAGGCGGTGATTTGCCTGGCCCGACCCCTTGCGGCACCCTGATCGGCGGGGATTCGAAGATCAGGCTGTGCGCCGAAAATCCGGCCATGGAGACGGCCACGCCCCTCCGTGACCTTGGCCATCAGGGATGGGGGCAAGCCGGCATTCTGGGCAACCAGGCGCCGAAAAAATGGTACGAGATGCGCGCCAAGCAGTTCAATCACGTCTGGCACAAGGACATGCCGGCGGGCGCCGCCGGGCAGCCGGCCTGGGGTTTCGACGGCGTACTGCCGGGACCGATGTTTCGCACGCGCTATGGCGAGTCGCATTTCACCCGCATCCACAACGATCTGCCAGCGCAGAACCTGGGCTTCGGGATCAACCAGATCACCACCCACATGCACAACCTGCACTCGCCCTCGGAGAGCGACGGCAATCCGCTCTACACCAACTATTCGGGCCATTACTACGACTACCACTACCCGAACGTGTATGCCGGTGTGAACCAGTACGGCGGCATCGGCAACCCCAACGAGGCGCTGGGCACCCTGTGGTATCACGACCACCAGCTCGATTTCACCTCGCAGAACGTGTACGCGGGCCTGGCGGGCATGAACACCATTTACGACGCGCATGACATTTACGCCGACTCCACCATGGGCGACTACGGTGACGAGACCAAGGGCTGGAGGCTGCCGGCCGGCTCGCCGACCGCGGCGATTCCCTATGAGTTCGATGTCGGCCTGGTGTTCCATGACCGGCAGTTCGATCCGCGCGGCGTTGATTACTTCCCGCTGGCGTGCTTTGACGGGGCCATCGGCGACAAATATACGGTGAACGGCAAGATACAGCCCTACATGCCGGTCAAGGCGCGCAAGTACCGTTTCCGCATGCTCGCCATGGGTCCTTCGCGCACCTACAACTGGGTGCTGAACAACGGCGCGTCGTTCGTGGTCATCGCCAATGACGGTAACCTGCTGCCGGCGCCCGTCCTCGTCAAGAGCTTCTGGCAGACCACCGCCGAGCGCTTCGATGTGATCATGGATTTCTCGAAGTTCAAGCCGGGCACGGAGATCATCCTGATCAACCAGGCCGAACAGGTCAATGGTCGCGGACCGACGGGCAAGCTGCTCGGCGCCGCCGGTGGCGCGCAGGTGTTGAAGTTCATCGTGCAGTCATCGGCCACCCAGGTTGTCGACGACAGCAGGATTCCCGCCAAGCTGCGGCCGCTGCCGTATATGGGCGATATGCCAGTCTCCAAGGTGCGCGAGTGGAAGTTCGATCGCGCCGGCGGCGAGTGGACGGTGAACGGCCTGCCTTATGATCGTGATTCGATCAGGGCCGAGATACCGGAGGGCTCGGCCGAGCAGTGGAACATCATCAACGGCGGCGGCTCCTGGATGCACCCGGTGCACATCCACTACGAGGAGCATCGCTACCTGAGCTACAACGGCACGGCGCCCGAACCGTTGGCCGCCGGGCGCAAGGACGTGATCCGCCTCGACGCCAACGCCAAGTGCAATATCTACATGCGCTTTCGCGACTACAAGGGCATCTATCCGATGCATTGCCATAACGTGGTGCACGAAGACCACGCCATGATGATCATGTGGAAGATCGTCTAAGGCCCGGGTCCGGATGCCGGCTGTCGCCGATGTCCGGACCACGACTGGCAGGTGATGGCTGAACAAGGGGGCGTCGTTGCGTAACGCGGTTGCGTATCGGTGTCCCCCTTGTTTTGTACCCCCGCATTAGGGGAAGCACGTATCGACCTGGTATCGAATCAGACTTAAATTGGTTTGCCTAACTTCATCCTTGCAGGAGACGCACAGTGGATAAGAACAGAAGAGGATTCTTCGGAAGTGGGCTGGGACTGGGACTCGCGCCGCTGATTCTGGCAGGCAATGCCAATGCGCTTACCGCGGAGGAGGCCGAAAGGCCGATGTCGCGCCCGGCGCGTAACGGCATGCTCCCGAATGTCCCGCTGGTGACCCACAACGGGGAAAAGGTGAGGTTCTATGACGACCTCATTCGCGACAAGACCGTGCTGCTCAATTTCATGCTGGTCCAGTGCACCGACGGCTTGTGCCCTACGGCCGCGGCGAATCTGAGGAAGGTCCAGGACCTGCTGGGTGAACGCATGGGCAAGGATGTATTTTTCTACTCGATCACACTGGAACCGAAGAAGGACACGCCAAATATTCTCAAGGAGTACGCCGCGAACTTTGATGCCAAGCCGGGCTGGACTTTCCTGACCGGCAAGCCAGCAGACATCGAAACCCTTCGCCGCGGGCTGGGATTTGTGGACTGGGACCCGTTGCGCGACAAGGACCTTTCCAATCATGTGGGCATGGCGCGTTACGGCAACGACAAGCTCGAGCGCTGGGGCGGTGTTTCGCTGCGCAGCTCGCCGGAGAACATCGCCAGCACGTTCAAGTGGCTGACGCAGGTATGACGCACGCCGCCGCCACCGTAGCTGGGGGCGGGTTCGGCGTTACCCGGCATTGATTGACAAGGTCCTGGCGGCAATGCATTGGAACCGAAGGCTGTGCTGCGCTCCACTGACGGTTTGCCTGGTGGCGGCCATGTACTTCAGCAATGCCGGCGCGCAGGAAGCGGGCGATCGGGCGAGAAACACTTCGCCCGCGTCAGTTGCGGCGCCGGTTGATGCCGCCACGGTCGAGATTGCCCCCCCAGAATCGTTGGTGCGGATGTTCGATGCCGGCAAACGCGCGCTTGTGAACAGGGATTACGCATCCGCGCTTCGGTGGCTTCGCACTGCCGCTGAAGGGGGGCACGCACCGGCGCAGAGCGCGCTGGGCGGCATGTACCTGACGGGGCAGGGTGTCGAGGCCAACGATGCTCAAGCATTGATGTGGTACCACAAAGCGGGGGAGCAAGGCGACGCCGAAGCCCAGGGCAGCCTGGGCCTCATGTACCTCCAGGGTCGCGGTGTTGCAAGGGATGACGAGGCGGCGTTGGACTGGTTTCGTCTTGCCGCCGCGCAGGGGGATGCCATCGGCCAAAGCAATCTGGGTGTGATGTACCTCGAAGGACGCAGTGTGGACCGTGATGCCGAAGCGGTGAATTGGATCCGACTGGCTGCGTTGCAGGGAGAGCCTGTGGCGCAGGAGAACCTGGGGCGCCTGTTTCGCGAGGCGCGAGGCGTGGAGCGCGACGATATCGAGGCCGCGTGGTGGACGCTCAGATCGGCTGAGCAGGGCAATGTCGAAGCGCAGTCCAACATCGGTCTGATGTACAGGGAAGGACGCGGCGTTCCGCAGAACGATGAGCAAGCGGTGCATTGGCTGCGCAAGGGTTCGGAGCAGGGCAACGCAGTGGCGCAATATTACCTGGGGGTCAGCATTGCCGAGGGGCGCGGCGCCGATCAGGACCCGGACCAAGCCTTGAAATGGCTGATGCTGTCGGCCCGGCAAGGACTTGCACTTGCGCGGGATTATTTGTGGGCCAACGGAAATGTCAGCGTTGAGTCAAGAAATTAGCAAGCACTGATCAAGTCCGGAAGATCGGCACTGCCTCGATAACGCGCGGCCGCAGAGCCGGATTTCCGAGCTTGGCGCAATTCATCGAATGAAGATCTGTCAATACGAGCGTAGTTCAGAACCAATCAACCTGGGAGATTATGATGCGTATAGCCTTTGTGTCTTTGCTGCTGGCCGCAGTAGTTTTATCGCCTGCCCATGCCCGTGACGAGGTCATCAAATTTGACGGGGTGCAGGAACGCTGCGCCCATGTCGGAAAAATAAAGTTCGGCGCAAACGCCAAGTGGTCCCATTGCAGCGTGACCAAGGGACGCTGGGTTGCGACCCTTGATTTCATCGATATGTATCAGGCTCAATATTGCTTCGGCAATGCGCCCGGAGAGTGCGAGCAGCGGGCACTCCTGCTGTTCGGCAACCGGGCGTACACGCCGAAAGCCAACTTGATGTTGCAGCGAATCGATTCGGGCGACGTCCAATATGACAATCCGCAATTGGTGCAGACGGCATACGGGGACATACTGACCCTGTCGGCGCGCCTGGCGGGTGGCGGTGAGTCCAAGAGTTATTACCGCTGGAACTCCGGTCGCTGGATGCCGGTGGACGCACGTGGCTGGTTGCGGGACTTGGCGAAGCAGTTTCCCAAAGGGGAGGCGATCAATGCCGGCATTTGGCCCGAGCTTGATTCGATGAGCGCGCAGGTGACGCTGCACAGCGCTGGAGACGCCGGCGTGAGCGACAGAATTGCCGCAGTTGAACTGGGCATCGTCAAGGACCGCTTCGTGGTCAAAAAGGTGAGGCTGGCGCAGAAGGCGGGTTGACCGGCCGACGCCCCAATCATTGGGGGGGCATTTCGCCCACTGGACCGGAACGTACTCAAGGCTCCCCATGTTTCGGCCCCCCTAAAGCAGCAATAAGTGCTCTCAGTCAATCCTTGTAGATCCGCTCCAGTATTGAATGTACAAGTAACTCCTGTTCACCGGCCGCAAAGAATTCTATCTTTGGCATGGTCTGTGCAGATAGGGTTACATACCCCAGACGGGTGGGCGCAATAAGGGCCTTCGCCGTCGTCAGTGAAACTGAATGGTTCACATGGTCGAGCGCAGTCAGCTCAAGAAAAAAATTGCACGGTTTCGACGCCGGGCAGTGCAGTTGGCAAATCTCAATTTTTGCGGTGTATCGACCTTCTGCAGTGTGATGCTTATCTACGGAGAACTGCGTAGTCCGAATGCGGCCTTGGCAGTAGTGTGAATTACGGCTTTGCCCGATGTGTTCGATTGCTAGTCCCAAATACTCTTGGGTTCTGGGATTAGCCCGCATTGCGCGCCGTTGCACGGGCGGACCAGAAACTTTGAATCGCGTCAAAGCTGTTTTTTGTCTTCATTGACGAACAAGGAATTCACGCAATTGTCGGGGGCTTTTTTTTATAGCGGCCACCAGCAATTCTGTAGCACTACCGTGAGCTAAAGGGATCGCTACTGTGGCAGAAAAAAGAACAACGCAGAAGCCCGCTACAGCAGAAAAGAAGGGCCCCAAAGCGGAAGATAACCAGCTATCCGAGGAAATTGGCGAGAGCGACGGCGCAGGTAGCCAGTCATCGATGGCTTTGCCCGTAGCAAAGGCAAGCAAGCCAAAACGGAAGGCCAGAGCAGTTTCGGCTAAGGCCGATGATGCGAAAACGTCCCTCGACAGCCCTGCAGAACGCGCAGCGGACTCCAATGTCCTCCCGCCAACGGCCGGCGCGGGAAGCGACGCATCGAACACCGAAGAAGCGGTAGCGGACGCGCAAGCGAATGGAGCCGCCCCCGGGCTTGGCGACGAACCTGCTTTAAGCGGTCCTGTCTCGGCCCGGAGTGTGGATCAGGCGGTTCAGCCGGTCTTATGGAATTCCGGACTCGCTGCAGAAATTTCCACTCAGCTGTCTGCAGTCGCAGGGAGCGGTGGCGGAGCGGAAGGCGCAGCGGCCGCCACGACAAGTGGCTTCGAGCCATTGACGGCGTTGTCCCTGCTTGGCCTATCCGGCGCTGCGGCCGGAGGCGGCGGCAACGGCGGCAGTGCTGCTGGCGGGACTGCGCCGGGCCTTCCGGCCAAATCCTTCCTGTTGAAGGGTGCCGTCGCGGATGGCTATTTGGCCGGTGCCAAGATCTACATAGACGTAAACGGCGATGGCAATCCCGATGCTGCGGAAGATACCGGTGCGGTCACCGACAGCGCGGGAAACTATTCGCTGACGACATCCATGCAAGGCGCCATCATCGTGACGGGCGGCACCAACGTCGACACGGGCCTGCCCAATACATTGGTGATGAGGGCTCCGGCGGGAAGTACCGTGGTCAACCCGCTTACCACCCTGGTGCAGCAGTATGTGATGTCCGAGGGCGTGAGCGTGGCCCAGGCGGAGGCGGTGATTGAGGCAAAGCTCTTCCTGCCGAACACCGATCTGCTGAATTACGATCCCCTGTCGATCGTCAATAGCGGTGATGCGACAGCGCTGGCGGTACAGAAGGTGGCTGCGCAACTGAGCGCGGTGATGGTCCTTGCCGATAAATACAATGTCGGATCGGCAGTCGCGGTCACGCAGTCGATCGTCGATTTGATCGCTGCCGGACAGACGATTGATCTGTGCGCTGTAGATACGCTGACTTCGATAAATTCGAATGCCGGCAGTGTGTTGAGTCCTGCGCAAATCACCAATATTGGCGCCGCCAACACGAAGATTTCGCTGGCGACGACGCTGGACACCAGCGCGGCGGGATCTGTCGCCCAAGCACAACAGACTGTTCTCACCGTGCTGTCGGTTGCCGAGGCGCAGACGCTGCTGCAAACCAATCCGGCGGCGAGTTTCAGCCTGTTTGACACGGCAGCCAACCTTCTCGCCGCGCCAACAGGCACGCTCAGCGGAGCGACCGGGGGTATCGCTGTAAGCGACACCCCTACCCTGTCGGTTGCCCAGGCCAATACGCTGCTCGTCGTCGACCGCGTGGCGATGGGCTACAGCCTCTTTGATACGGCGGAGAGTCTGCTGGCGGCGCCGGCGGCAATCATTAGCGGGGCGAGCACGGCGACAGCGACGGATGTGGCTAGCTTGTCGGTTGCCCAATGCAATATGCTGCTCAATATCGCTAACGCGTCGGCGAGCTATGTCCTTTCCGACACCGCGGCCAATCTGCTCGCGGCGCCAGCGGCTCTTGTGCATGGTGCACTGGGGGTGACGGCTAGCGATGAAATGACAGTGGCGGGTGCGACCACGTTGCTGGGTGAAATCGGAGCTAGTGCGCACCTGAGCTACAACCTGACCGACACGACGGCTGCGCTTGCTGCGGCATTGCCGCAGTTGCTCAGTGGTGCAACTGCCGTCAGGACGTCAGGAACGACCAAAGTTGCGTTGACTGAAGCCGATTCGGAGGCGGCAATCAGTACCAGCGGTATCCTGTTCGACACCGCGGGCTTTGTCGAGCAGACCGACACGATAGGTGCCTACGGTATTTTTAGCATTGATGCGGTGGGCGTGTGGAGCTATACGTCCAATTCACCGCATGACGAGTTCGTGGCAGGGGCTGTCTACACCGACAGCTTCACCGTCGCTACCTCCGATGGCACCACCCAGCAGGTCACCGTCACCATCGCGGGCACCAACGATGCGGCGCTCATCACCGGCACGGCCACCGCCAGCCTGACGGAGTCCAACACCGTACTGCCCATCGGCGGGACCCTGAGCGCCACCGACGTGGATGGCTCGGCGGTCTTTGTCGTGCAGACCACGGTGCCAGGCTCCAACGGCTACGGCCAGTTCTCGGTCGATGCGGCCGGCACCTG
>CANJRC010000080.1 GCA_947476535.1 Betaproteobacteria bacterium | reverse complement strand
GGCCGTTCGCGATGCCGAGTCGCGCGTCATGTTCTCCGGCTACGATCCGCTCTGGTACAAGCTCGCGATCTGGACCCTGTCTGCGGTGCTGGCTGGCATCGCCGGCGCCCTGTACGTGCCGCAGGTCGGGATCATCAATCCGGGCGAGATGTCGCCGGCGATGTCCATCGAGATCGCGATCTGGGTGGCGGTGGGCGGGCGCGGCTCGCTGGTCGGTGCCATCCTCGGGGCGTTTCTCGTCAATGGCGCCAAGAGCTGGTTCACCGTGGCCTTCCCCGAATACTGGCTGTTCTTCCTCGGCGCAATCTTCATTGCCGTGACCTTGTTCCTGCCCAGGGGCGTGGTCGGCGCCATCGCGCAGTGGCGCGGTCGCTCGCGCGCCGCGAAAGCCCCTGCGGATTCCGGGCCGACGCAAAAGGTGCCGGCATGAACGCAGTGGAATCCAAGATGGAGGGAGTCCACGCAAGCGCTGGCGATGGGGCGACTGAGTACGGGCGCGTGGTGCGTGACATCGAGGCTGGGCCCGATGTCACGCATGGTCCCATCCTATACCTCGACGACATCACGGTCGCCTTTGATGGCTTCAAGGCGCTGAACAAGTTGACCCTTACCATCATGGCGGGAGAGCTGCGTTGCATCATCGGGCCCAATGGCGCCGGCAAGACCACCATGATGGACGTCATCACCGGCAAGACGCGGCCAGATTCCGGCACTGCGTTCTTTGGACAGACCATCGACCTGCTACGCATGACCGAGCCGCAGATTGCGCACGCCGGCATCGGCCGCAAGTTCCAGAAGCCCACGGTGTTCGAGAACCACAGCGTATTCGAGAATCTCGAGCTGGCCATGAAGACCGACAAGCGAGTCAAGGCCACCTGGCGCGCGCAGCTGGACTCGGCGGCGCTCGACCGCATCGCCGATACGCTGGCACTGATCCGGCTGTTCGACGAGGCTTCCCGTCCTGCTGGGCTGCTCTCACACGGGCAAAAGCAGTGGCTGGAAATCGGCATGTTGCTGATGCAGGAGCCCAGGCTCCTCCTGCTCGACGAGCCCGTGGCCGGCATGACCGATGCCGAGACCGAGCGCACGGCGGAGCTGTTCAACACGCTGGCCGGCAAGCACTCGCTCATCGTCGTCGAGCACGACATGGATTTTGTCGGGCGCATCGCGCGCACGGTCACGGTGCTGCACGAAGGCAGCGTGCTCGCCGAAGGTCCCATGGACGTGGTGCAGGCTGATGACCGCGTGATCGAAGTGTATTTAGGTAGATGAGTGGAGCGATGAGTCAATCATGCTGAGCATCTCCGGATTGAACCAGTACTACGGCGGTTCTCATATTCTCCGCGATGTCGCCTTCGACATTCCCATGGGCGCCTGCACCACCGTGCTCGGGCGCAACGGCGTGGGCAAGACCACGCTGCTGAAATGCCTGGTGGGCCTCTTGCCCATCCGTTCCGGATCACTGACGCTGGATGGAAAGAACATTTCGGCGCTGCCCCCTTACGAACGTGCGCGGCTGGGCATCGGCTACGTGCCGCAGGGACGGGAAATCTTCCCTCGGCTCACAGTGGAGGAAAATCTTCTCATGGGCTTGGCATCCAAGCCCGGCGGCGGCAAGGTGCCGGCGCGGATCTTCGACATGTTCCCGGTGTTGAAGGACATGCTCCACCGGCGCGGCGGGGACCTTTCGGGCGGCCAGCAGCAGCAATTGGCCATCGGCCGGGTGCTCGCCGCCGGCCCCAAACTGCTCATCCTGGATGAGCCGACCGAAGGCATCCAGCCCTCCATCATCAAGGACATCGGCCGTGTCATCTCGACGCTGGCCCAGAGCGGCGAGATGGCCATCCTGCTGGTCGAGCAGTATTACGACTTCGCTCGCGAGCTGGCCGATCACTATGTGGTGATGTCCCGAGGCGAGGTGGTCAAGGCCGGGCGGGGCAGCGAGATGGACACCGAGAACGTCAAGGGAATGCTCGCGATCTGAGTGACGTTGGATGGATGCCGGAGTGCTACGCTATCAGTCATGCCTGACACATCCGGGCTCGAAAATATTCAGGGAAGCTGCGTTCATGGACCTCAGCGATCTTGCGCCCGCTTCTGCCGCAGTCATGCCCTGCTGGGATGCGCGACTGACCTTGGGTTACGAGCGCAGCGGTGGCCGTACCGTCTTGGCCAGGCGCGAGCACCTGGGACCGCTGCGCGTGCAGCGCAATCTGTACCCGGAGGGGGAGGGCACCTGTCATACGATCGTGGTGCATCCCCCGGGGGGCATTGCCGGCGGCGACAGGCTCGCGATCGCGGTGACGCTGGGTGAATCCAGTGCAGCCCTCCTGACCACACCGGGCGCTGGCAAGTGGTACCGCTCGTCAGGACCGGCGGCAAGCCAGTCGCTGGCGTTTGAGGTGAAGCCGGGTGCATCGCTGGAATGGCTGCCGCAGGAGAGCATCGTGTTCAATGGGGCCCTGGCGAACGTGACAACCGAGGTGCGGCTCGAGGGTGATGCGGCCTACCTGGGTTGGGACATTGTTTGCTTTGGCCGCACGGCCTCCGGCGAGCGCTTTGCGACGGGGGAGCTGCGCACGCGCACGCAAGTGTCGCGCAATGGCCGCCGGTTGTGGCTGGAGCAGGGCAGGATTGACGGAGACGATCCGCTGTTCACATCGCCCGTGGGAATGGCCGGTCACACCGTGTGCGGGACCTTGATCGCTGCCGGACGCGACCTGTCTGCCGAGGTGATGTCGGCATGCCGTGCCGTGCCGGTCACTGAAGCTGCCAAGGCGGGAGTGACCCGGCTGCCCGGCGTGTGTATCGCGCGCTGGCTGGGCGATTCGTCGGAAGATGCGCGCCACTGGTTCGCGGCGCTGTGGGCGCTGATGCGGCCGGTAATGCATGGCGGGCAGGCCGATCCGCCTAGGATATGGGCGACATGATGATCATAATCATTATTTTTCTTAAATAAGAACGTGGTCATATGTCTATACTTGATAATAATGTTGGAAGCGAATTAGCATGGAACTGACGCCTCGAGAGAAAGACAAGCTCCTCATCTTCACCGCCGGCCTCCTGGCGGAACGGCGCCGCGCGCGCGGCTTGAAGCTCAACTACCCGGAGGCGGTGGCTTTCATCACCGCGGCCATCCTCGAGGGCGCGCGCGATGGGCGCACGGTGGCCGAGCTGATGAGTTACGGCACCACGCTCCTGAAGCGCGAGGATGTCATGGAGGGCGTGCCCGAAATGATTCCGGACATCCAGGTGGAGGCGACTTTCCCCGACGGGACGAAGCTGGTCACTGTCCACCATCCCATTCCCTGAATGTTGCGACCGGAGGTTGACCATGATTCCAGGTGAAATCGAAACCGTCGCAGGCGACATCGAGCTCAACGTCGGCCGCAGGACGGCAACCCTGAAGGTCGCCAATTCGGGCGATCGGCCCATTCAGGTCGGGTCACACTATCACTTCTTCGAGACCAACGACGCGCTCAAGTTCGAGCGCGAGGTGGCGTACGGCATGCGCCTCGACATCGCCGCAGGCACCGCGGTGCGCTTCGAGCCGGGACAGTCGCGCACGGTGAAGCTGGTGGCGTTGGCGGGCGACCGGAAGGTCTACGGATTCCAGGGCAAGGTGATGGGTATGCTGAAGTCTGGCGGGAAGGAGGAGGCGAAATGAGCGTGAAGATTTCCCGCCGCGCCTATGCGGAAATGTTCGGGCCGACCACCGGCGACCGCGTGCGTCTCGCCGACACCGACCTGTGGATCGAGGTGGAGAAGGATTTCACCATCTACGGCGAGGAAGTGAAGTTCGGCGGCGGCAAGGTCATCCGCGACGGCATGGGCCAGAGCCAGCGCGTCTCCAAGGATGTCGCTGATACCGTCATCACCAACGCGCTGATCGTCGACCACTGGGGCATCGTCAAGGCCGACATTGGCATCAAGGACGGCCGCATAGCCGGCATCGGCAAGGCGGGTAACCCGGATATCCAGCCGGCCATCACCATCGTCATTGGGCCAGGCACCGAGATCATCGCCGGCGAAGGCATGATCGTCACCGCCGGCGGCATCGACACGCACATCCATTTCATCTGCCCGCAGCAGATCGATGAGGCGCTGATGTCGGGCGTCACCACCATGATCGGCGGAGGTACGGGGCCTGCGACCGGAACCTTCGCCACCACCTGCACGCCCGGCCCCTGGCACCTGTACAGCATGCTGCAGGCCGCCGAAGCCTTCCCGATGAACCTGGGTTTCCTCGGCAAGGGCAACGCCAGCCTGCCCGAGCCGCTGCGCGAGCAGGTCACGGCCGGGGCCATCGGCCTGAAGCTCCATGAAGACTGGGGCACTACGCCGGCGGCCATCGACTGCTGCCTGGGAGTCTCCGACGAGATGGACGTGCAGGTGGCGATCCACACCGATACGCTCAACGAGTCCGGATTCGTCGAAGCCTCGATTGCGGCCTTCAAGGGCCGCACCATCCACACCTATCACACCGAAGGCGCCGGAGGCGGTCACGCCCCCGACATCATCCGCGTCTGCGGCCAGCCCAATGTGCTGCCCTCGTCTACCAATCCGACGCGACCCTACACCGTCAACACGCTGGATGAGCACCTGGACATGCTCATGGTGTGCCATCACCTCGACCCGTCGATTGCCGAAGATGTGGCCTTCGCCGAGTCGCGCATCCGCCGCGAAACCATCGCCGCAGAGGACATCCTGCACGACCTGGGTGCATTCTCGATGTTGTCGTCGGACTCCCAGGCCATGGGCCGCGTGGGCGAAGTCATCATCCGCACCTGGCAGACGGCGCACAAGATGAAGACGCAGCGCGGCGCGCTGGCCGGCGACTCCGCGCGGGCGGACAACGCGCGCGTCAAGCGCTACATCGCCAAATACACCATCAACCCGGCCGTCGCCCATGGCGTGGCGCACGAGGTGGGTTCGATCACGGTGGGCAAGTTGGCAGACCTGGTGTTCTGGAAGCCGGCCTTCTTCGGCGCCAAGCCGTCGCTGATCCTTAAGGGCGGCATGATCGCCGCGGCGGCGATGGGTGACCCGAATGCCTCCATCCCGACGCCGCAGCCGGTGCACTACCGTCCCATGTTCGGCGCTTTCGGCGGCGCGTTGGCCACCTCTGTCACCTTCGTGTCGCAGGCAGCGCTGGAGAATCCGACCGTGGCGGCGCTGGGCCTGAGGAAGCCGCTGCTGGCGGTATCTAACTGCCGCAACATCGGCAAGCAGGACATGGTCCTCAATAATGCGCTGCCGAAGATCGAAGTCGACCCGGAAACCTACGTGGTCAAGGCGGACGGCGTAGCGCTGGTGTGCGAGCCTGCCCGCGTGCTGCCCATGGCCCAGCGTTACTTCCTTTTCTAACCATCGATTCGAACGTAGACTCCGTCACCCCGCTGCGAGCGAAGAAGAGCGGCATTGACCAGGAAAGAGCCCTTCATGATCGAGATTCGAAAAAAACTGAAAGCCTCCCGCGCCGCGTACAACATCGCGGTCAAGGGAGAGTTGAAGCTGCCGTTCGATGCGCGCCAGAAGTCGCGGTTGCGCGCGCAGCTGGCCTCGGGCGAGGAGGTCGGGTTGATGCTCCCGCGCGGCGAGGTGCTGCGCGGCGGCGACCTCGTGGTGGCGTCGGATGGGCGCGTGATCGAAGTGGTTGCCGAACCCGAGGCGGTGCTGCATGTGACCTGCCAGACCCCGGAGGACCTGTTGCGAGCAGCCTACCACCTGGGTAACCGCCACGTGCCGGTGCAGGTGGGCGAGGGCTTCCTGCGCCTTGCAGCGGACCACGTGCTGGAGAACATGTTGACGGGGCTGGGCGCCACTGTCGCCTCGATGCAGTCGCCGTTCGAGCCGGAGGCGGGGGCTTATGGCCACGCGGGGGAGGGGTCCGGGCATGCTCGCCACGAAGAGGGTAGCGGGCCGGGCAAGATCCATCATTATGGCGAGTCGCACGATCATGGACACGATCAAGCGCATGAGGAGGAACATGTCCACGGCCCTGGTTGTAGCCACGATCACGGGCAAGCGCATGCTTCGAACGAGGAGCACGAGCACGAGCACGAGCATGAGCACGAGCACGAGCATGAGCATGAGCATGAGCATGGGCCCCATTGCGATCACGGCCACAAGCACTGAGCCCTCGCGATACTGCTCATGGACGACGACCTCGCACTGACCCGGCTGCTGCAACTGGCGAGCCCCACGCTGCCGGTGGGCGCCTACAGCTATTCGCAGGGCCTCGAGGCGGCGGTGGAGTCGGGGGTGGTCGCGACGGCAGCCGACGCAGAGGTCTGGATCGGCGACATGCTTCGTTATTCGATGGTGCGCCTGGAGGCACCCATCTGGTGGCGCTTGTATGCGGCGTGGGCCCAGCGCGACATGGCCGGGGTTCGCGAGTGGAACGACTGGTTCATCGTTACCCGCGAAACTGCGGAGCTGCGTGCTGAAACCCTGCAGATGGGCTACTCGCTGGTGCGATTGCTGGGCGACATAGCCAGCGAGGGCGACGGGCTGGAGCCCGGTGAATTGCAGTCGCTGGACGCGATGCATGAGACAGCGTTTCCCACGGCATTCACATTCGCTGCGGTGCAGTGGCGTATCCCGGCGCGCAATGCGCTCAATGCCTACGTGTGGTCGTGGCTGGAGAACCAGGTCATGGCGGCGCTGAAAGCCGTGCCCCTGGGGCAGACCGAGGGGCAGCGCCTGCTGTCCAGGCTGGGTGCGAAAATTGTTATCAATCTAGATGAAATGATCATGATAGACGTACATGAAATGAATAATTATTGTCACGGACTCGCCATTGCGGCGAGCCATCACGAGACGCAGTATTCGCGACTTTTCCGTTCCTGAGGATCCATGAGTTCACAACCCCTACGCGTTGGCATTGGCGGTCCGGTCGGCTCGGGGAAGACGGCGCTGACCCTGGCGCTGTGCCGTTCCCTGCGCGACAAGTACAGCATCGGCGTCGTCACCAACGACATCTATACCGAAGAGGATGCGCAGTTCCTGGTGCGTAATCAGGCGCTGGCGCCTGAGCGCATCATCGGCGTGGAGACTGGCGGATGTCCACATACGGCCATTCGCGAGGACGCGTCGATCAACCTGGAGGCGGTGGCGCGGCTCAACCGCAGTTTCACCGACCTGGACGTGATCTTCATCGAGTCGGGCGGCGACAACCTGGCGGCAACCTTCAGTCCCGAGTTGTCCGACCTTACCCTCTACGTCATCGACGTGGCCGCTGGTGACAAGATTCCGCGCAAGGGCGGGCCCGGCATCATGAAGTCGAACCTCCTGATCATCAACAAGATCGATCTTGCGCCCATGGTGGGCGCGTCGCTGGACGTGATGGACCGCGACGCACGCAAGATGCGCGGTGCGAAGCCCTTCGTGTTCTCGAACCTGAAGACCGGTCTTGGCCTCACGACCATTGTCCAGTTCATCGAAGAGCAGGGCATGCTTCGAGCCGGGGCCGCGGTCTGAAAGGCTGCGCATCTGCCTCGTTCGCGGTGCGATCACCGCAGGACTGACCGCGCTGGTGTGGAAGCGAGCAGAATGGGCGGAGACGATGTTTGCGGGATTCGCGCGCAATGCTGCAGGCCTTGCGCAATCCCTTGAGGTCGCCCATGGAAAATTTCCTCCGCTATTTTTACCCTGCGGTTGTGGCATTCACTCCCAAGGCGGCGATGCCGTGCCTGGTGGGATAATACGCACTGGTCACGGGCATGAATATCGTGGCTTATTCACGAGTTGGACGTAAATTCACGGTTTGCAGTTCTCGGGAGCCTGCGCCTGCCAACCTTGCGTGTCGTTCTGAAAGTTCCGACAACCTTGATCTCGTCAAACCGGATTCCCCAGCGGGACCTCTACGTCACCATCGTGGTGGCTGCGGTGCTCGCGTTCCTTACTGTCTTGGCTGTGCGGTTCTCCTCGGCCGAGGCCGAGCGAGAGCGTGCCTTAAACTTCGCGCTGTCGGTCGAGCGGATCGGCAATGCGGTTCGGGGGTCACTTTCCAACCACTTTGAACTCATCGAGCGTTGGCGCAATGTGCTCGCCGTGTCACCGACGCTGAGCGCCGCCCAGCTCGACAGCTTGTTCCGAGGATCGCGCCAAGGCCAGCTGTATGCAGGTATCGGACCGACCATTCTGGCGGTGCCGGCGCGCCCGTTGCCCGTGGGGCTTCATCATCCCAGGCCGGGAGAGGCGAAGCGACCTTATGCGGTGATGTACAGCATGGGCGAGCCGGGCGGCGGATCCCTGGCACGAATCGACCTGGGGCGCAGCGCCGTATTTGCCGCGCTGGAAGGGCGTCCGGTGGCGGAGCAAAAGCCGGCCTTGCGACGCCTGAAGGAGTTCGACAGGCTTGCCGCATCGGTTCCCGCGCTGGTCGTGCCGGTGCTTGCACCAGACGGCAAAGTGGGTTGCTGGATTGTCGTATGGATGGACTTTTCCAGGATCCTCGATCGGGTGGGACAGCTGCAGGTTCCCCAGGGATTTTCGGTGTCCCTCAAGCATACGACGCTGGCCGAATCGCTCGGCGGCTGGACTGGCAAGGACACCGCACGCCGAGGCGGGTCAAGGACGTCCTCGGGCATCATGGAGTCGCGCTACTCCACGACACTGACCGAATTTGCAGGAGAACCGCTGGAGCTTTCGGTTTCGGCGACAGAAGAGAGCCTGTTTGCCGAGGACTCGGAATGGCCGGTGGTGCTGGGCGTTGGCGGGACACTCCTGGTGCTGCTCGGGACTGCAGGCGTACATTTGCTTCTGAGGCGCCGGCGCGAGGCAGGCGAACTGCAATCGCGCCTGACCGGGGCCTTGCGCGCTGGTGAGCAGCGTTTTCGCGACCTGGTGGAAACCACGCCCGACTGGGTCTGGGAAACCGATGCCAACGGCGTGTACATCTACAGCAGCCCGAGTTGTGCCGCCTTGTTTGGCTATGCGCCAGAAGATCTGATCGGGACGCGCGGGGAAGTGATATGGGGGGCCGGCAATCCGGAACGAGAGAGCGTGGGCGTCAAGCTGCGCATCGCGCGGCATCGGTCGGGAAAGCGCATCACCCTGGAGAGCAGTGCTGTTCCGATCCACTCCGTGGCCGGCGCGCGCGCCGGCCTGCGCGGCTTCGACCGTGACGTCTCGCGACGCGTTGCGCTGGAAGAAGAGCTGCGCCTTCTGCAAAGTCGGCTGATCGGCGCGATACAGGCCGAGAGCGTGGGCCAGGCCATGGTGGGTCTCGCGCATGAACTGAATCAGCCGCTGGCTGCCGTGGTGACCTACAACCAAGCGTGCCTGCGCATGGTAGAGGCCGATGCGCGTATCGACCCCGACATCCGCGAGGCGATGCGCGCAACCGCTTCGCACGCGCTCCTGGCCTCCGACATTGTTCGCAAGTTCCGCGAGCTGGTCGGCGGTCGGAGGATTTCACGTTCGTGGATCCGGATAGGGGATGTCGTCAAACATGCCATTGACATAGCCTCGACGCGAAAGAGCCGGGAAAAGGTGCGCATCAACGTGGACATCGATCCGGACTTGCCTGATGTGTCCGGGGACGCTACGCTTCTGGTGCAGGTCGTGCTGAATCTGCTGAATAATGCGATGGATGCGGTGGCCCGTTCTCGAATCCGTGAAATCACGGTTCGGGCACTCCGGCAGGAGGCGGGAAAACTTAGAATAGAAGTGGTCGACACCGGCGGCGGCCTTGACGAAGTAGCCCGGGCGCAGCTGTTCGAGCCGTATTTCACGACAAAGCTGGATGGCGTCGGGATGGGGCTGGCGGTGTGCCGGTCCATCATTGAGGCACACGGGGAGGAAATACATGCAGACTCAACTGACGACGGGAGAACCGTCTTCTGGTTCACCCTCGCTGGCCGGGAACTCGCGCATGCCTGAATCGGTGACTCCCGAAAAATCAGCACGCGCGGTGTTCATCGTCGACGATGACACGGGCATTCGCCAATCGGTTGGCTTGCTGCTTAAGTCGGTGGGCATCGAAACGGTGGCGTTCGAGAGCCCCACTGTGTTCCTTAAGGCAAATCTCGAGGATGCGGGTTGCATTCTGCTCGACGTGCGCATGCCCGGCATGAGTGGCATCGAAGTGCAACGGAGGCTGGCCGAGGAAGGGTTGGGGATTCCCGTCATTTTCATGACCGGCCATGGGGACGTGGGCATGGCGGTACGCGCCATGCGCCAGGGGGCGTTTGATTTCCTCGAAAAACCCATCGAAGATCAGGTGCTGATCGACAGCGTGCTCGAAGCGCTGGCGGTTGACGACGAGCGCCGGCGCACGCTCGCGCAAAGGCGCTCTGCAATGGACCTGGTGTCGCGCCTGACGCGGCGCGAACGGGAGATCGCCGAGCTGCTGGCCCATGGCGGTTCGACGCGCGGCATTGCCGATCAGCTCGAGCTCAGCGCCAGAACCGTGGAAGGCTATCGCAGCCGCATCATGATGAAGCTGGAAATCACTTCGCTCGCGCAACTGGTGCGCATCCTCGAAGTCTGACAGGTTGTTCTCCCACGAGAGGGCGGAGAGCGTCCTTTCTGTCGCACAGCCACAAGTGGCGGTACCTGGCCCGCGAAGCAGGGGGCCTGCTAGGACGCTGCGTCAGTGATTGCGCGCACTACCGCGTCCCCCATTTCCGCGGTGCCGACCAGCGTGGTGCCCGGCTCGGCGATGTCGTAGGTGCGGTATTGACGCGTCACGGCGTCGACGGCGCGTTCCACGGCCGCGGCAGCCGCCTCCTGCCTGAGGGAGTAGCGCAACAGCAGGGCTGCCGCGAGCACCGTGGCCAGCGGGTTGACCTGATTCTTCCCGGCGCGGTGCGGCACGCTGCCGTGCGCGGGTTCGTAAAACCCGAAGCAGCCGCTGGCGTTGCCGCTGGCATTCATCCGCAGGTCGGCCGACGGGATCATGCCGAGGGATCCGACGATTGCCCCGCACTGGTCGTTGAACACGCCGGCGAGGTACATGTGGTCCACCGTCACGACGTCGAAATCACCCGGCTTGATCAGGAGCAGTCGGCCAAAGGCGTCCGGGTAATGATGCAGGAGTGTCACCGACGGGTATTCCTTACCCATTTCCATGTTCCTCTTGATCGCGATTTCCTAGGCCACCTTCGAATGTGTCGCCATTGGCAGGCAGCACGGCAGCATGTACAGCGCGTGGTGTCCCTCGGGCGAACCCGCAATGATGATGTAAATGTCTTTCGGGTCCGCGGTCACCAGGATGCGGTCACCATCCAGTTTCCAATCGCCGGTATTGATGTTCGAGAACGGCAAGGATTTCACTGGAATTTTCGAGCGCTCCCACAATTCCAGTTGTACGTCGGCGCGACTCATTCCCTTGTTCGCGAACAATTCGGCGTAGCGCGGCGTGATGACAAATGTGGGGTTTCCCTTCGACCACCAGACGCCGGTGCTGATGGTCTGCATCGCGTGTCCCAGGTGATTGAGCAGGTTCTCCGCCGTCGTGCTTCCGGACTCGGGCACCACGTCGATGCAACCTTCGATGCCCAGCATGGTGACGACGCTGTCTTCGCGCTTGTAGCCTTGCCACACGTGCAGGGGCTCCCAGGGACTGCCCTCTTCGTCCTCGCCGAGGACGAAGGTGTATTTCGCAGGATTGCCGAAGGTCGCCGTATCTGCCTCGCCGATGCCGCCGATGTTGCGCAGGACGAAGCGGACCGCGCGCCCGATCGGGCCGTTGCCGCCAGGGCCCGGGCTCATCGCTTCGCGTCCCCAACGCACGTTCGCCGTAAGGCGCGCCGGCCCGTTGACAATGGCCAGCGGCGCGATCGGATTGGTGGTGACCTGAACCAGGTGCAGCCGGAAGGGTTCTTTGAGCAGCGCGCGGATTCCCGCGACGATCACCGGCAGGTGTTCGGGTTCGCAGCCCGCCATGACGGCGTTGACGGCAATGAGCCCAACGGTGGCAAGGCCCCCCTGGGGCGCCACGTGACCGATGACTTCTTCTGGCCGCATGCCGGATGCGGAGATGAATTCGTCCACGCGCTCCCGGGTCGGAAGGTGGATGGGCAGGCCGTCGGTCCAGCCGCGGTCGCGCAGCACGCGCTCGAGTTCGCGCGGCGATTCGTGCGCGATGTCGATGGTCTTCATTGGGGATTTCGCGCTCATGGCTTGGCACCCGGCAAGGCACTCTGGGGCATCAGGCCCGCGCCGTCCCGCGGGAACTGCATTTCCACGTCGCCCAGCAGCAGCTGCGCCACGCGCTCGGCCTCGGCATCCAGTTCGGGTCCGGTGATGACGTCCACATCCTCGCGCACCACCATCAGGCCGGCGTTTTTCGCCCCGTAGGCGCGGTTGGATACCTTCCCGACCGTTTCGAATTGCGGAATGGTGAGCACGACTACGGGCATGCCCGTGTTATCGATCTTGGCGGTGGCATGGCAACTCCATGCCGTGCAGCTTCCTCAATTGCCCAGGCCGACAACCGATGCCTCCACCTTGCTCGAGATCTCGGCAATCAGCGCATCGTCGGGCACCCCGTCCTGGTAGTGCTTGCTCCAGCGGATGACATCGCGCGCTCCGCGCGCTCGCAAGTGCCACTCCAGCGCATCGCCGAATTTCTTCAGCTTGCCGTTGTCGACAATGCCGATGACTTTTCCAGAGGGAAATTTCACGCCATCGTTTTTCTTCGCTGCGATTGCAGGATCGACGAGCCATTCATCGGGAACGGGCGAGTACAGCGTGGTCTTGGCCATGAAACCTCCGGTTTGCGGAATGTGTTTAATGCTCGCATGTCGATGTGAGCCAGTCAATGAAACCGCTATATGAAACGGCTATGTGCGGGCAAGAGCGTCGCGGATGTCATCGCATGTTGGCGCAATTGAGTTACCGGTCCCGAGTGCGTAAAGTGCGCAGTCTAGGAGCGAACTCTCTTGGCTCGCGCGCCGGAGGGGCGGGAATGGGCAAAGCGGGGAAGCTCGACGGAAAGGTGGCTATCATTACCGGTGCCGCCTCTGGCGTGGGGCGCGCAGGAGCCGTACTGTTCGCCGAGGAGGGAGCCAAGGTTGTCGCGGTGGACGTGACGGCAGATGCGCTCAATGAAGTGGTGGCGGGCATCCGAGCGACCGGCGGCGAGGCGGTCGCTTCGATCGCCGACGTGAGCAAACTTTCCGACGTCCAGCGCATGGTGGACGACACCATCAAGGCTTGGGGGCGCATCGACATCCTGTGGAACAACGCGGCCATCATCCGCTCGCTCTACAACGCGGCCGAGGAGATCAGCGAAGAGGACTGGAACGCCGTCATTTCGGTGAACCTCACGGGCACATTCTTCGGGGTGAAGTGCGTGGTGCCCCACATGAAGCGGCAGCAAAAGGGGTGCATCATCAACACCGCCTCGATCGCCGGCATGGTGGCGCATCGCGTGGGGCGCGCGGCCTATGTCGCATCCAAAGGCGGCATCATCGCCCTGACGCGCCAGCTCGCGCTGGAGCTCGGTAACGACAACATCCGCGTCAACGCTATTTCCCCTGGCAGCGTGAATACCGGCATGGGCAAGCGCGTGCCGCGACCGGAGAAAGTCACCTTCGAATACCAGCGCAACGACGTGGCGGTGGACGCGCTGCGCGTTGCCGAGCCGATCGAGATCGCGCGCACGGCACTGTTCCTGGCGGGAGACGATGTCGGCCCGCTGACCGGAATCATCCTGCCGCACGATGGCGGCAAGTCTTCGCGCTGAACCACGTGACAAGGGGGGCGGGTGAACAAGCACGCAATGGATGAGTCATTTCTCGCCACCAAGGATGCCGACCCTTATGCGTTCTATGAGCGCCTGCTTGCCAGGGGCGACGTGCATTGGGACGCGGGCCTCAACGGCTGGCTGGTCACTTCCTACGACGCCTGCAAGGAGGCGATGCGCCAGGACGACGTGCTCTACGACAGCCCACACAAGGAAGGCCGCAAGCTGCTGTTCGGCGGCATCCGCGCGGTGCCTGCGCTCAAGGGCGCAGAGCACGAGCGCCTGCACGGCTGGTGGCTGACGGAATTCTCGCCCAAGCGCGTGGCGGAGTGGCGTGCCACGATGATCAAGCCCATTGTCGATGCCTGCATCGACCGGTTCGTCGAAAAAGGAAAAGCCGAACTCGCGGAAGAACTCTCCGAGCGGATCCCCATCCGCGTGATCACGAGACTGATGGGGCTGCCCTGGCAAGACGACGACTTCGTCGACACCGATTGCCGCCTCAATCACCAGATCGTCAATGTGCTGAACCACAGCACGCATGTCGACAAGAGCGACAAGGCCGGCGCCGAGCGCATCATGGCCGAGGGCGCGGTGGCCGCAAAAGAGATCGAGGAAATGATCACGCCCTTCATCATGGCGCGAAAGGGCGGGGAGGGCGACGACCTGATCAGCAAGTTCTGGCGCGACGGCCCGCGCTTGCTGGACGACTGGAACCTGAGCGATGTCATGGCCAACACCCGCCTCATGCTGCAGGCAGGTTCCGACACGACCACCTACGCGACCAGCAACGCGGCCTATCTCATGCTGACGAGAGCTGGTCTCATGGAACAACTGAAGGGGGCGAGCGAAGCGCAGCTGCCCACCTTCGTCGAGGAGGTATTGCGACTGCACGGGCCGGTGCACCTGCGATCGCGCCAGGCCATTGCCGACACCACGCTCGTCGGGTGTCTGTTTGCCAGGGGGGGGGCGGTGATTCCCATCGTGGCTGCGGCCAATCGCGACCCCACGCGTGACGAGCGGCCCAACGAGATCGACCTGTCGCGCAAGACACCTCGCGACCACCTGGCGTTTCACTTTGGCCCGCACGTCTGCGTTGGCGCGGCGCTGGCGCGCGCCGAACTTCTCGAGACTGTGATCACGCTGGTGCAGCGCATGCCGGGCATGCGACTCGATCCTGACGCCCAGCAGCCCGGAATGATCGGCTGGCTGATGCGGGCCTATCGTCCGCTCAATATCGTGTTCTATCCCGGGCCGCAGTCACCGCGCGGAACATCGCTGGCGATTAGTTTAAATGATCACATTTACGATATTCATGCAGTAGCAACGGGAGAGCATTCATGAATGCGATAACAAATACCGCGCCATACGAGCCGCAGTACGCGGTGGTATGGCCGCTGGGCGGCCTGCAAGTGGACGGCGGCACCGATTTCCCGAAGTCGATCCCCGACCTCAACGGCGCCACCATCGGCGAGATGTGGGGCTGGCTGTACAAGGGCGACAGTCTGTTCCCCATCGTGCGCGAAAAACTTCGCAAGCGCTACCCGGACATTAAGTTCGTCGAGTACCCGGTGATCGGAAACATCCATGGCCCTGATGAAAACGAAATCGTGGCCGGCCTGCTGCAGCTCTTGCAGGCGCTGGGCTGCGATGCCGTCGTCGTCGGCGTCGGCTATTGAGGAAGCTGCACGCCCGGCGTGATGCGGGCCAGTGTTGCAGCGATTCGCGGCGGCGTCCCGAGCGTGGCCATCGTGGGCAGCCATTTCAAGGCGCGGGCGAAGACCATCGAATGCTCCCTTGGTGTCCAGGATTCCGGCATGGCGGTGTATCCGGGTCATATTCGCCTCGATGACGAGAACGAATTCTGCCGCAAGGTGGCCACCGACATTGTCGACCAGATCATCTCCGAGCTGGGCAACGTGAAGATATCGCCCGCGCGCAAGAGCGGCGAGCACCAGCCTCGCGAGATCGTGTTCCGCGGGTCCATTGACGAGGTCAACGCGCATTTCTACGATGCGCAGTGGACAGAAGGCCTGCCGGTCATCCCGCCCACGCTCGATCGCATCGATGCCTTCATGAAACACACCGCGCGCCGGCCCGACGAGGTCATCGGCGTGCTGCTGCCGGAGCGGCGCGAGGCCACGGTGTGGAATGTGGCGGTGAACGGCGTGATGTCAGGCTGTCTGCCCGAATACATGCCGGTGCTATTGGCACTGGTCGAGGCGATTGCCGATCCGGAATTTCGCATCGAGGACCACGGCAGCACGCCGGGATGGGAGCCGCTTATCGTCATCAGCGGGCCGGTGACCAAGGCGCTCGATTTCAACTTCGGCACTGGCGTCATGCGCCCAGGTCGTCGCGCCAACACCGGCATCGGCCGCTTCCTTCGCTTGTACACGCGCAATATCGCCGCCTTGCGCATTCCGCCCGGCGAGACGGACCGCGCCGGCATCGGTAACCCGTTCAATGTCGTCATTGCCGAAGCTGAGGACTTCGTTCGCTCCATCGGCTGGCCCACCTACGGCATGGAGCGCGGCCTGAAGGAGGGCGAGAGCGGCGTGACGGTGCAAAGCATGATGGGCGCCAGCGCGCCGATGGCGGGGCACGGAGCGGAGGGCAACGATCTGTTGGGCTACCTCGACCCGATGGCCGATGTATTCGGCAAGGCCATCCTCGGCTACTGGGTGCACACGGTGGTGGCGTTCGCCCACTGGGACCCGCTGATCATCATGAACCCGCAGATCGCCAAGCTGGCCGCGGACAAGGGCTGGAGCAAGAACGACATCCGCAATTACCTGTATGAGAGGGCGCAGATCCCCGCACGGGACGTCGAATTCCGCGGCCGCTTCGTCAATCTGGAGCTGGCATCGCAGCTGGAAAAGGGCATCGTGCCTGCGGCGTACGGCGCATCGAAGGACCCGGACCGCCTGGTGCCCTGCTTTTACACGCCGGAGTCGATCGGCATCGTGATCGCGGGAAACCCCGCCACGACATGGCAGCGCGGCTACATGAACAACCATGAGCAGGGTGCCGCGGTGACAAAAAATATTGCGTGGGACCGGGGTTGATTTGCTTGCGGTTGCAAATGGAATCTTGCAACCGTGAAATGAACCGCTGAAGTTGGGGGTCAAGGGGAGCCGTGCCCCCTTTTTCAACAACCCGCTAAGACTTGTCTTCGAGTAACGCCTGCAATGCATCGATCTGTGCCGCGCTGAGCTTGCCGCGTTCGATCGCCAGCGGTAACGTCAGCCGTGTCAATTCGCGAAACAGCGCGACGTGCCCTTCGCCCACTTGCGCGATGCCCTCGATCTGGCGTCGTACCGTTCCCGTATCGCCACGCGACACCGGGCCGGCCAGTCCGTTTGCGAGGCCACCCTGTTCAATGGCGGCAATCGTGCCTCTGAGCAGCGGCAGCAGGGCACGCACCGCGGTCTCGCGATCCTTACCGAAGGATTCCCACACCGCACTTGCCTCCAGCAGCAGGGCGTTGATGAACTGGGCGCCATAGCTTCCGGTGGCGTGATAGCGGGCACGCGCTCCCGGTGGCAGCGCAAACGGCCGGCAGCCGATTGCCGCGGCGATGCGCTCGAGTATCGAGAACAGTTCGGGCTCGGCTTCGATGGCAACCGTGCACCCGGGCAGCGTGGCAAGCGCCACGTCGGGATCGGTGAAAGTCTGCAGCGGATGGAATCCGCCGATCGCCGCACCAGCCTCGAGCGCGGGAGACAATACCGCGATATCAGTCGCGCCGCTGCAATGCACAACAAATTGGCCTGCGCGCCAGCGGACTTGCGCCGCCACCGACGCAATGGCGTCGTCCGGAACAGCGATGAAGACGAGGTCGGCCATGCCGGCGGCTGCCTGTGCGTCCCGCACGACAGACCCCGGGATTTGGCGCGACAAAGCCTGGGCCCTGTCCTCGCTGCGACTGGCCAAGGCACTCACAGCGATGCCATTGGCATGCAAGGCTCGAGACAAGCCAGTCGCGAGACGACCCGCGCCGATGAATACGATAGCGCCTCTGTACGATTGGCCGTTCATGAGTACTGTGTGGTCGTTCGCATATTCCAAAATTGAGGTTCTGGAGCGTTAGGTGAGGCTGCGGGGGAAGCAGGCGTTGGGATTTTGCAACATTATCAACAGTTATATGAGCATCAGGGAAATGTTTAAAGCATTCCGTTATTTATACGGGAGTATTTCATTTGGGCTCATTTGGCGAATGATGTTGTTGAAGTCATACCCTCACCGCGAGAGCGAGTAGCTGTGCGGGGTTGGGCTGAATACTGGTGACCGGTCGAGTGCCCTGAACCATCCGAGGTAGTTGGCGAGGTATTTCGTAGCCACACCGCTGGAAGCGGATCATCCATGTGCGCAGGCACTTGTTCAGCAGACAGTCCGCGCTGAGTAGCCTTCCCACCACGCCGGCGCGACGCACGGCCGATCCCACGGTGTTGGCCCTTAAAGGAGCGAAGGAAGCACGCTTCGCGCCTCGTCGATGCCGATTAGCGCACGGGCCTGCACGGTCTGCGGTAGCGCCAGGAAATCATGGCGACAGCGAAACGCCCCGCTTTGGGCTCTTCTGCAGACTTTTCCTGCACAGGAATAGCAATACTTCCTAACGACTTCTGCAGTATCGACCGACTTTGATATCCCCTGCCGTCCCCGTAAATTGCGATCCATAGTACGCCGGCTTCTGACAACTAGAACGTCAAGGACACTCCATGGAACGCAGCCAGCCCCCCCCAAAAACCGCTATATGCATTGATGTTGGTCGCGCGGGAATTTGCCCAGTGTACCGATCAACCTTACCAATTCCCCCGTCCTCATTTCGCATCTCCTGGTCCAGCACCTCGGCGCTACACAACCAGTTTCCGCTTCCACAGGCCCACTCGATGAGCCGCCAACATTGTTCGCTAAAAAATTAGCATTGTCTTAACATAACTTAACAATTTGATTTAATATAACTTAACATTCAGGGGTGGGAATGTATGCTCGTGATGAGCTTCGGTTCAACAAGCGGCGGTCTGAATGAAGAGTGGCGGCCCAGGAAATGTTGGCGGCGACAATAGACAAGTTGGGGGAGAGGCGCACGCTATGCAGCGAACGGGAGTGAGATTTTTTCGTGTTCTGCTGGCGGTATCGCTGCTGGTACTGGGCCCAGGCCAGTTGGCGCATGCGCAGCAAGCCGAGGTCGAGCATGCCCAGGCGTTGATGAGCCAGGGCAAGCCTGCGGAGGCCTACGGCTATCTGCTGCCGTTCGAGGACAAGTTCGCCGGCAACGTCGATTACGACTATGCGTTGGGCGTAGCGGCACTGGATTCCGGGAAGCCCGACAAGGCCACCCTCGCGTTTGAGCGCGTGC
>CANJRC010000079.1 GCA_947476535.1 Betaproteobacteria bacterium | reverse complement strand
GGGTGCCCGGGCACCAGCGCCACCGGCATGCCGGGCAGGCCAAGGCCCACCGATGTCATGGCGGCTTGCCGGATGAATCCCTCACTCACGAGGGTCGCCGCCGGAATGCCGGCTTCCTCGCACACTGCGCTGACCCGCAACACGGCGGGTGTGCAGCTGCCTCAGGCGCCCATGCCGGAGATGGCGGCATCCACCCCCAGCGCCTTCAGCCGCGCGGGCAGGTCCTCGAGGATCTTGCGCTCGTCCTGGCCATGCGTGTTGCCGAATTCCTTCCAACTCACGAAGCGCACGCCGGGGAAGCGCTCCTTCAGCGAGAATTCCAGGGCCTCATGCACCTTGTCGCCGGAGAACACGAAGTCCCAGAACTGCGCGATGGTCTTTCCCTTCAGGGTGTCGAGGCGCCGTGCCAGGGTCTTCTTTTTGGTCTGGCGCGGGCTGCGTGGCCAAAGCACCTCGTAGTGGCCGTCGCTGGCGGATTGCTTGGCGTCCATCACATTCTCCCGGTTGGTTGATGCATGCTGGTTACTGCGCCTTGATGCCGATGGTTTTCATGAGCTGCACGTTCTCCACCAGCTCACGCCGTCGCAGCGCCTCGAACTCGTCCGGCGGCATGGTGACAGGCTCGGCGCCGATCTTGGCCAGGCGCTCCTGCACATCGGGCGTGGCCATGGCCTTGAGCGTTTCCTGGTAGAGGCGATTGACGATCTCGCGCGGGGTCTTCGAGGCCACCATCATGCCTACCCAGCTGCTGTAGGTGGCATTGGCGACGCCGGCCTCGGTGATGGTGGGCACATTGGGCAGCACGGGTGAGCGGCGCGAGGACATGGCGAGGGCCACCAGGCGCCCGTCGCGAATGCCGGACAGGGCGCTGGTGAGTGCCGTATAGGTGAAGTCCATGCGCCCGCCCATGATCTCGGTGAGCGCTTCGGTGGTGCTCTTGAAGGGAATGTGCACGGCTTCGAAGCTTGCGCCCATGCGGAATTTCTCGGCGCTGATGTGGGTCGAGGTCCCCAGGCCGCCCGAGGCGAAGTTGATCGAGCCGGGCTTGGCCTTGGCCGCGGCGACGAGGTCCGCCACCGTCTTGTAGCCGCGCGATTGCGCTGTCACCAGCACCAGCGGGTTTTCGATCAGCGTGGTCACGCCGGCAAAATCGCGCGCCGTGTCGAAGGGCAGGTTCTGCATCAGTGCGGGAACCGATGTATGCGCCGAGGAATCGACCAGCAGGGTGTAGCCGTCGGCCGGGGCATTGGCCACGGTGCCCGCGGCGATGGTGCCGGCAGCGCCCACGCGTTGCTCGGCAATGAAGGGCTGGCCAACGCTCTTCGAGATGGCTTCGGTGACCATGCGCGCCACGACATCGACGCCG
This sequence comes from Betaproteobacteria bacterium, assembly GCA_947476535.1. Lineage (GTDB taxonomy): Bacteria > Pseudomonadota > Gammaproteobacteria > Burkholderiales > SG8-39 > CAIYPG01. The sequence goes on along the minus strand of CANJRC010000079.1, from coordinate 17,891 downwards.
GTGCCAGGCCCATAGGGGATGATCACGCGGACCGGTCGCGTGGGATAGGACTGGGCCTGGGCGCCCGCGGCAACCAGGAGCAGGGTAAAAAATAAGATCAATTTCAGGTTTCTCATCAGGTCTGCTCCTCGTTAACAATGGGATTATGATCAAGCATGGGGATCATCGCAGCACCGCCTTGAGCCAGCCCGCGCAGTCGGCCAGCGCGTCGTCGGCGCGCTGCAGCGTGCCAACGCAGTTGAAAAAGCCGTGATGGTGGCCATCGTGGCGCGTCATCTGCACCGGGACCCCGGCCTCGCGCAGTCGCTCGGCATAGCGCTCGCCCCGCAGCACATCGTATTCGGCAGTGCCGTTGCCGCGCCGGTCGCGACGCGCGCAATGGTGGCTGCACGTGCATCGGCAACGGTCTGCTGCTCCACGGAGGGCAGGGCTGCGCGTACATCCAGCAAGGCCTTGACTTTGGGATCGAGCGGCATGCCTAGAAGCCGAGGAGTTTTGTCAGTAGTTCGCGCCCGTTGATGGCGCCCCGGGCTCCGGCAGCGAGCGTCCACAAGAGAGGGCCGGTAACACTTTCCTGTATCGACATGTGAATGTCATCCTCCATCATGGAACGGCGTGAGACCGTCCATATCAGCCCGCCAAAGTGCGGGCCCCTCGTGCAGTGCGGTAGGTCCGGGCAAAGTATCCCTGAGTACCGATTGGCGCGTCAATGCATGCATGGTTCAAGGTGGCCGGCGCCTATAATGCCGCTATACAGGGCGCATTGGCGCTTGAGTGCAATGGCGTCGCTTGAGACCGCTGCAGGCACACATTTGCGAGGTTCCGACGACAAATGATCAATATGTTTTCAAACAAGGCGTTGCGCAGTAGTTACCTGGATCTCATGGAAAAATGCCTCCTGAACACGATCTATGAGGATCCCTCCCTGCATACCGGAGTCTACGAGGCCGGCGTGCGCGAGAAGGGGCTCGACTGCCCGCGCACCGCGCACACCATGATCGGCACACTTCGGTTGCGCAACCTTCGCAACCTGACCGAGACCGTCCTGTCAGAAAAGGTTCCCGGCGACCTGATAGAAACCGGGGTCTGGCGTGGCGGGGCCTGCATTCTCATGCGTGCTGTGCTCAAGGCCTGGCAATGCTCGGATCGTCGCGTGTGGGTCGCGGATTCGTTTGCCGGCGTTCCGCCGCCCGACATTGTCAACTATCCCGCAGACCACGGGGATGTCGGAGCGCTGCACACGTTCAAGGAACTCGCCATTCCCCTGGAGGAGGTGCAGAATAATTTCCGGAAATATGACCTGCTGGATGAGCAGGTGCAGTTTCTCCGCGGCTGGTTCAGGGATACCTTGCCGGTGGCACCTGTCACGCGCCTGGCGTTGATACGACTGGATGGCGACCTCTATGAGTCCACGGATGTGGCCTTGCGCAGCCTTTATTCCAAGTTGTCACCAGGAGGCTTTGTCATCGTGGACGACTATGGCGCCATCGCGGCCTGCCGGCAGGCCGTCGGTGATTTCCGAGCGGCCAATGGCATCGCCGAGGCCATTCAGGACATTGACGGCAGCGGTGTCTTCTGGCGCAAGCGCCGCTAGACGCGGCGCGCCCAGTTCAGGGCGCGTCATGGATTTCCCTGGGCACAACCTTGCAATCGCGGTGAGCGGACTCTTGTGCAGGGTGCGTGACATGTCGTGAACAGAATCCCCCATCGAATCCGCTAGCGCCCTGCACCAGAGTGATGATATGTCGCGGCAGCCGCCAGCGCGATGCGACTCAACCCCACAAGGCCCCCGGCGTCGGTATACTTGCGCCTTCGATTCCAACGGGGGACCTCCATGCCGAACGATTTGTACCACGACATCAAAGGCGCCAAGCGCCGTGAATTGATCAAGGCCGCCGCGGCGGCAGGCTTGTTGGCTGCCGGTGGCGGCCTGTCGACTCTGGCACCGGCGCAGTCCGCCAAGGTTAAAGTCGGCCTGATGCTGCCCTACACGGGCACCTTCGCCCAGTTGGGCGTAGCCATCGCCAATGGTTTCAAGCTGGCCGTCGACGAGCAGGGCAAGTCGCTCGGCCGAGAAATCGAATACGTAACGCTGGACGATGAATCCGATCCGCCCAAGGGCGCCGACCGTGCCAACCAGTTGGTGACGCGCGACAAGGTGGATGTGCTGGTGGGCACGGTGCATTCTGGCGTGCAGATGGGCATCGTCAAGATCGTGCGCGAGTCGGGCGTGCTGCACATCATCCCGAATGCCGGCGTCGAAGCGGCCACCGGGCAGTTGTGCGCGCCGAACATCTTCCGCACCTCGTTCGCCAATGGCCAGCCAGCCTACCCGATGGGCAAGGTGGTGGCCGATCGCGGCCTGAAGAACGTGGTGACCCTAGCCTGGCGCTATGGCGCGGGCGAGGAGTCCGTCGCGGGCTTCAAGGACTCCTTCCTCAAGGGCGGCGGCAAGATCGTCAAGGAACTATGGCTACCTTTCCCGAACGTGGAGTTCCAGTCGCTGCTCACTGAAATCGCGTCCCTCAAGCCCGATGCGGTGTTCGTGTTCTTTGCCGGCGGCGGCGCAGCCAAGTTCCTCACCGACTGGAAGGCGGCTGGGCTCAAGGGGCGCATCCCGTTGTTCGGCACGGGCTTCCTCACCGAAGGCGTGCTGGAGGCGGTGGGCGATGCAGCCGAGGGCATCGAGACCACCCTCCATTATGGCGACGGCATCGACACGCCGAAGAACCGCGCCTTCCGCCTGGCCTACGCCAAGACCTTCAAGCTGCAGCCGGATGTGTACGCGGTGCAGGGCTACGACGCGGGGTTGCTGTTTGCCGCCGGCATGAAAGCCGTCAAGGGCGACGTGTCGAAGAAAAAGGAAATGATCGCCGCCATGCGCGTCGCCTCCATCGACAGCCCGCGCGGCAAGATGACGATGTCCAAGGCGCACAACCCGATCCACGACATGTACCTGCGCAAGGTGGTGGGCAAGGAGAATCGCGTTACCGGCGTGGCCATGAAGGCGCTCGACTACCCGCCGTCCGGCACCTGCAAGATGCCCGCGTAGAAAACGGGCCGCTCCCGGTGTCGGACGTGCCGGGTCTGGGATAATCCGAAGCCGGCGGTGCGATCACCGCTGGCTTTGTTTTTTGGGTGATGAATTTTTCCGAACGCCTGACTGCTGATCACTGAACCTGCCGTGGACTTCCCGACCTCCCTGATCCAGTTGCTGAACGCCGTCCAGTACGGGCTGCTGCTGTTCCTCATCGCCAGCGGCCTGACGCTGATCTTCGGCATCATGGGCATCATCAACCTCGCCCACGGCAGCTTCTACATGCTGGGGGCCTACCTGGCGTTCTCGCTGACCGAGGGGTTGGGCAGTCTGTGGCTGGCGCTTCCGGTAGGCGTGGTGCTCTCGGTGCTGTTCGGGCTGGCGCTGGAATGGCTGGTGATAAAGCGGTTATACGCCCGCGATCATCTCTACCAAGTGCTGCTGACCTATGGTCTGATCCTGGTGTTTGAGGAGCTGCGCAGCATCCTGTGGGGCGATGAAGTCCACGGCGTCAAGGTGCCCGAGGTGCTGGCAGCCTCGATCTCCCTCACCGAGAACCTGAACTACCCGGTGTATCGCCTGGCCATGTCGGCCGTGTGCCTCGTGCTTGCGCTCGGCCTGTGGTGGGTGATCCGGCGCACCAGGCTTGGCATGATCATTCGCGCCGGCAGCGTCAATCGCGACATGGTGCAGTCACTGGGTATCGACATCACGCTCGTCTATCGCATCGTGTTCGCCGCCGGCGTGGCGCTGGCGGCCTTCGCCGGCATGCTGGCCGCGCCCACCTCGTCGGTGTTCCCGGGCATGGGCAACCAGGTGCTGATCATATGCTTCGTGGTGGTGGTGATCGGCGGTATCGGCTCGGTGCAGGGCGCGCTGGTGGGCGCCATCCTGATCGGGCTGGTGGACACCTTCGGTAAGGTGCTCACGCTCGAGGTGGCGGGCTTCCAGCTGCTGCCGCAGCTCTCCGGCGTGACGGTGTACCTGCTGATGGCGGTGATCCTGCTGTGGCGTCCCGAGGGCTTGTTTGGGAGTCACGACTGATGAGCGCCGCGTCGCCCGGGCGACGCGCGTCGGTGGCAGGCGCCGCCGTGCTGCTGGCCTGTCTTGCGGCGCTGCTGCTGATGCCGCTGGGGGTCGACAAGTTCTACGTGCAGCTCGTGACCAAGATGATGATCATGGCGGTGTTCGCCATGAGCCTCGACCTGTTGATCGGCTTTACCGGACTGGTGAGTTTCGGCCATGCGGCGTACTTCGGCGTGGCGGGCTACGTGCTGGCCTACGCCGCGCCGCAGTACCAGGCGGCCTCGCTGTGGGTGTCGCTGCCTCTGGCGATGGCCGTGTCGGCCTTTCTGGCACTGGTGATCGGCCTGTTCGTGCTACGCACTTCTGGCGTGTATTTCATCATGGTGACGCTGGCCTTTGCGCAGATGCTCTATTTCGTGTTTCACGACACCAAGCTGGCGGGCGGCACCGACGGCGTCTACATCTACGCGAGGCCCGATGCGGCACTGGGTGAATGGGCGGGCGGCTGGAAGCCCTTCGACCTGGAGAACTTCGTCCACCTCTACTACGTGGTGCTCGCGCTGCTGGTGCTCACCTGGATCGTCCTTCGGCGCGTGCTCGATTCGCCCTTCGGGCGCGTCATCGCCGGCATCAAGGTGAACGAGCCGCGCATGCGCTCGCTCGGTTACGCGACGTTTCGCTACAAGCTCGCCAGCTTCGTGATCGCCGGCACCCTGGCCGGCACGGCCGGTTATTTTGCCGCGGCGCAGTTCGGCTACGTCAATCCGGACCTGCTCGGCTGGCACCTGTCGGGCAGTGCCATCATGATGGTCATCCTGGGGGGCATGGGCACGCTGGGCGGCGCGGCGCTGGGAGCCTTCATGATGATGCTGCTCGAATTGCTGTTCCAGGGCCTGACCAAGCATTGGCAGCTGCTGATGGGCTGCAGCATCGTGGGCGTGGCCTTGCTGTTGCCGCACGGGTTGCTGGGAACTGTTGCCGCCTGGTGGGGCCGGCGCGCCACGACAGGCGATACGGAGCGCACCGATGGATGAGCGCGCGCCGATACTCCGCACCGAAGGGCTGTCGAAGCATTTCGGCGGCCTGGCGGCTGTTCGTGAAGTGGCGCTGACGTGCCGAGTAGGGGAGTTGCACGCGGTGATCGGCCCCAATGGTGCCGGCAAGACCACCCTGATCAATCTGCTATCCGGGGATCTCCCCCCCACTTCGGGGCGCATCGCGGTGGCGGGCAATGACGTCACCGGATTGCCAGCGCACCGCATTTCCCGCCTCGGTGTCGGCCGTAGCTACCAGAAGACCAATATCTTCCTGCCGTTCACCGGCTTCGAGAACTGCCGCCTGGCAGCGCAGTCGCGGCTGCAGCCCTCCATGCGATTCTTTGCCCCCGCGCATGCGCACGCGCCCACGCGCGCCGCCGCCGAGCGTGCGCTCGCCATGGCCGGGCTGGAGGGCCGCGCGGACGTGGTGGCGGCGTCCTTGTCGCACGGGGAGCAGCGCCAGCTCGAAATCGCCATGACGCTGGCCACCGCGCCGCGGCTCCTCCTGCTCGATGAGCCGCTGGCGGGAATGGGGGCCGAGGAGTCGGCACAAATCGTGGCGCTGCTCAAGCGCTTGCGCGCCGATCATGCGATCCTGCTGGTCGAGCATGACATGGACGCCGTGTTCGCCGTGGCCGACACGCTGACGGTGATGGTTGATGGCGCCGTGTTAGCCACCGGCGCGCCGGACGCGATCCGTGCCAATCGCGCCGTACAGGAGGCCTACTTGGGCTCAGGTGAGGCAGAGAACGTCTCGAGCTAGCTGATAACAATAAGAAGCTGTAGGTAATAGGGGCCAAGATACATGTCGGAATATGACTATATTGTGGTGGGTTCCGGAGCGGCCGGTTCCGTGGTGGCGTCGCGGCTGGCCGAGGACGGGACGAACCGCATTTGCGTGCTGGAAGCCGGACCGCGCGACAGCAACCCGATGATCCATCTGCCGGCAGGCTACGTGAAGGTGCTGTTCGACCCTTCCGTGACCTGGCAGCTGCAGAGCGACCCCTGCGAAGGCACCGGCGGGCGCTCGCTCACCATTGCGCAGGGACGCGTGCTGGGCGGATCGACCTCGATGAACGGCATGGTGTTCGTGCGCGGTCAGCGCCACGACTACGACGACTGGGCCGCACTGGGCAACAGCGGATGGAGCTACGCCGAGGTGCTGCCGTACTTCAAACGCCTGGAGCGGCGCATCGACAGCAAGGATTACGCCGGCGAGGATTTCTACCGCGGACGCAAGGGCGGCATGCCAGCGGCGGTGCCGGATTTTCCGAGCCAGCTTTGCGATGCCTTCATTGCCAGCGCCGCGGCCTGCGGCGTGCCGGTAAACCCCGACTACAACGGCGCGACCCAGGTGGGCAGCGGGCGCCTGCAGAGCAATATCCATCGCGGCAAACGGATCAGCGCGGCGCGCGCCTTCCTGTTGCCTGCGGCCAAGCGAGGCAACATCGACATCCGCACCGGCGCCGTGGCGAGCCGCATCCTGTTCGAGGGCCGGCGCGCCAAAGGCGTGGACTACATCGACGGCGATGGCCGCACGCAGACTGTGACGGCGCGCCGCGGCGTGGTGCTCTCGGCGGGAGCCGTGCAGTCTCCCAAGCTCTTGCAGCTCTCGGGCGTGGGGCCGGCTGCGCTCTTGCAGGAACATGGCATCCCGGTGCTGCATGACCTGCCCGGCGTCGGCGCCAACCTGCGCGATCATTACCGGCAGGTGTACGTGCTGCGCGCCAAGGGAGCCGAGAGCATCAACGACCGCGTGCGTGGTCTCGGGCTCGGGCTGGAGTTCCTGCGCTGGGCGCTGGGCAGGCCTTCTGCCTTCGCGCTGGCGGCGGTGCTGTGCCACGCCTACGCGAAAAGCGATCCCGCTTTGCAGCGGCCCGATATCCAGATGCTGTTCATGCCGGCGAGCTTCAAGGCGGGCTTCTTCGGGCGCCTGGACGACGTGCCGGGCATGACCTGCGCCGTGCAGCAGCAGCGGCCCGAGAGTCACGGCTATGTCCGCATTGCTTCCAGCGATGCGCGCGTGTTGCCGCGCTTCAACCCGAACTATCTTTCCGATGATCGCGATCGTCGCGCATTGCTCGCCGCGTTCCGATTGGGGAGAAAAGTGTTTGCGTCCGATCCGATCGCGCAGTACGTCGATGCCGAACTGCTGCCCGGCCGCGACGTGCAGACGGACGATGAACTCATCGCCTATTCGAAGCAATATGCGGCCAGTTCCTACCATCTGATCGGCAGCTGCCGCATGGGGCGCTCGGATGACCCGGGCGCGGTGGTGAGCCCCGAGCTCCGCGTGCACGGCCTGGAGGGCCTGCATGTGGCCGATGCCTCGGTAATGCCCGTGATGCCATCGGCCAACACCATGGTCCCGACGCTGATGGTGGGGGAGAAGGCCGCCGACATGATTCTCGGCCGAGCGCCACTTCCGGCAGCGCCACAACCTGCGTAAAAGCATTTGCCTCGTTCTTGCAGGCAGTTGTCGCCGGGGGCCAAGGACGGGCGTGTTCGGTAGTGCGCAGGAAGGGCCGGGGTTCTCTTGTGTTCGCTATGGAACATAGCTCAAGTACAGTGTGCGGTCCCGTACATAATTGCTTGTTTTTATTATATTAACTAGACTCCGCCCCTACGCTTAATTCGGTCTCCTTCCGGTTCAGGATGGATGTTCCGTGTCTGGAACAAGGCTCCCGTTGAAGGAGTCCCCATGACCGAGCACAGGGAGCAGTTTTATGGCTGGCGCCGAGGTCGTCGCGATTCAGAATCGCTTGCTGGCCAATTTACCCCGCAAGGATTATCTGCGGCTGCTTCCACACTTGGAACGGGTCGACCTCGCCTATTCGGAGGTTCTGCATGAACCGCACACCCGGATTCGCCACATCTATTTCCCCAACGACAGCCTGATTTCTCTGTTGACGAGCGTGGAAAATCACCGTGTTGCGGAGGTGGGGCTCGTCGGCGCCGAAGGGATCGTCGGGGTTCCCGTGGTTCTGGGGCACCTCGAGTCGCCGTTTCTCGCGGTGGTGCAAGGCGGGGGAACTGCAATGCGCATGAAGGCATCCGATTTGGTCCGCGAGTCCGTGAAATCCGTGGCCTTGCAGCGTGAGTGCTTTCGCTTTACCCACTTGCTGATGGCGCAGATCGCGCAGACCGCAGCGTGCAATCGGTTCCATGTGGTGACGCAGCGCATGGCTCGGTGGCTTTTGACGACGCGCGACCGCGTCAATGCCAACCAGTTTCGCATTACGCATGAATTTCTTGCCCGCATGCTGGGTGTGCGTCGGGTTGGCGTGACCGAGGCTGCGGGTACCCTGCAAAAGCGAAAGCTGATCAGCTACTCTCGTGGCACCGTCACCATACTCGATGCAAAGGGCCTTACGTCAGCGGCGTGCGGGTGTTACAAGACGGTAAAGGACCTTTACAGACAGGCGCAGGCGCCGCGGCGCTAGGTCCTCTCGGCCGGCAGCCGGCGGCGGTGCTCAGGGATTGAGCGCAGGCAGTGCATCGCGGGTGCTGTCGAAACGGCGTCAGCGTCCCTTCCACGTTTATCCTATTGCAAGCTACGAGGCTATTTTGACGGTGGACGTATCTTGAGCGTCGCAGCCGGCACGCCGCGCTCGAGTTCCCGCACCAGCCATTCGGGGTCGAATTCGACCCCGCGGCTGTTCTGCGCGAAGTCCTCGCCGTGCATGTACTCGGTTGTTGCTTCGAAGCTCTCGAAGTTATCGCTCTGAAACTCGATATTGTTCCCGTCAGCGTCGGTGTAATAAAACGAGGTTGTCGGTCCGTGATTGATCGATCGGTTGGGCATGATCCCGAGATCCCTCAGGCGCTTGTAGTTTGCCACCAGCACTTGAAGGGACGGGAAGCTGTAGGCGAGATGCACGACGCCCCAGGATTGCGGATCGGGGGCGGTGAGATCGCCGCGCTGGATGATGACCACCCGGTGATGTTCGCGGTCGAAGGTGAGGAAGGTGAGCCGCGTGTTCTCGAACTGCACCCACGCGCCAAGCAGCTTCCTGTACCAGTCGACCAGCTCTTCGCGACGATTGGTGTGAAGAACGAAATGCGCCATGTAGGATGGCCGGATCGGGTCATTGACCTTGTCCATCATGTCAGCTTGTTCTGTCGGCATGGCGCGCATGTCCTCCGGTGACGTCGATTGGGCAATGCAACTGCTTGCTGAGTCGAACACTTCCGTCTGCCGACTGTACAAGCTATGCTTTCGGTGCCGGTCCGAGGTCGTCTGTCGTTGGACAGGATGAGCCGTTCTGAAGCCGAAGACTGGCAGCAGTTTTTAATGATGCCCTCTGGCAAGGAGACAAACCGATGACCGCAGCTGTTGGAACCACGCTCGACCGATCCATCCTCGACCGGATGGAGATCCTGGAAGTCCTGGCTGGCTGGGGCGTGTTGCGTGACTCCGGTCAACTGGACCTCCTGGGCGAATGCTTTGCGCCCGATGGGGTGATGCACACCAGCGGATCGAGTGGCCCGGCCTCCCGGTTCATCGAGAACGCGCGCAAATCGCAGCCGGGATCGGGTCTGGCACAACACATTTATGGCGGCGGCGTCGTTGAGGTGGCCGGTGACAGGGCGCTTGCGCAGAGCAGGATGCTCGTCATGAGCCGCAAGAAGGTCGGCCGCATCGCGGTCGACCTGACCGGCTTTGTGCTCATGTTCGATCGCTTCGTGCGCACGCCGCAAGGCTGGCGGATTCTCGAGCGGTTTCCCCTCTACGAACGTGATCGGCTCGACTTGGTGGACAGGGCTGACTCGCTGGACATCGATCTGTCGCCATTTGCCGCCTATCCGCAAGGATTGCAACACATTGCGTTTGTTCAGCGTGCCGGTGGGCGCGAGGTGCCCGCGAACGTGCTGTCCATGAGTGCCGATGGCTTTGCCGCGACCCATGCCGAGTGGCGCCGGTGGCTTCAAGGCTAGCTCCCGCGTGGTCAGAGAAACGTGACGAGATGCGGGACGCCCAGCACTGACATGTCGATGATGGACTCCCGCCGCGCGAGTTTCAGCTTGCCGTCGACAAGCCTCAACACGTCGTTCCGGCGCGCTGTCACGAACGTGTAGTTCGGCGATTCCGCCTTGTTCCGCATGAGCAAGACATAGCTGACAACGGCCAACTCGTCCTGCTTGGCCGTATGGTGCGCTGAGACGTTACTGACAAATCGCCGCGTCCTGGCCCGCGGATTTTCCGCCCAGACATTCCTTGATTCAGTCAGGCGCCGGGCACGCAGGCTTATCGTCGTGAAGTTATCGTCGAAGTGCTGAACACTGCGAACAATGTCGCTCACCGGGTCCTCGTTCATTCGCGTCACGCGCATCGGGGCCGTGTAGACGAGATCTTCGGTCAGGGTTGCGACCCATTCCAGCAGGCGGTTGTCGTCCAGCAGCAACGCCTCATCGATGTAGAACTCCGCAATTTCGTTGTAGAGCGGAGAGCCATAGCGAATCTTGTCGCCCAACGATGGCGTCGCCGGCGCTTCAGGGCGCAATGTTTTTTCCTGTGCCATCACACGGCATCCGTCATGAAGTCGGTCCAGCGGTTCCACCAGCGCCACTGCGTGTCGTCCTTGGAAAAACCGGCATAGACTGCCCCGCCTCCTGGCCAATCACTCGGTTTGTTTTCCCCGGCCAGCGCCTGGTACTTGATCGTCTGCTGGCGCGACATTGCGCCGGCGGCATTGGCCTGGATATGCGGCCAGGTTTCGGCATCATCGGATTCGACCATGCCAGTCGTGCCCATGAACAGAATGCCGGCGCGCACCATTTCTGCCTTCATCTCCGGCGGCGCTTCCCGTTCCGCGAGGAACCAGTTGATGAACTCGAAACGACCCCGCCCGAGCGGAACGAAGGTATGAATGCACATCATGGGCGTGAGAAAGCCGCCGAGCTTCGGCCGGTAGATGCAGATCAATGCCGAATTCGGGAAGATCGAACCGATGCTGGGTGCCGACTTCGCCAGCAATTGAAGTTGGCCAAGGCTGAGATGCTTGGGGAGTTGCGGCACCATTTCCGGCGTGAAGCCGACTGGCGGAAGGATGGAAAGCTGCACCATCGGATCGGGGTCATCGACGGGCGCGGCCGCCCGTTCGTAATACTGTGCCGCATTGACACAGCGCAGGCTGTGCCCGTTGTCCGCCACCTCCACGGCATAAAGGCCCGCCAGGGTGCGCGGGTCCAGGGTCTCCGGTCGGCCACGCAGACCGAGTTCCCGCGTCGATTGGTGCAGCGAGAGCACGTGATAGCCGTCGCAGGCAAACTGCTCGCTCGCGATCTTCCAGTTCGCGTCGACGATGAATCGCTGTGGCGGCCCGCAGACTTCGATGCCCCGGTCGGAGCGAGCAAATATCGTATCCAGGTAGAACTTCATGTCGCCGAGGAACTCATCGAGCGACGGTCCATCGATGTTCCAGGACGCGAAGACGAACCCGGCATACAGGGTGACACGGGCCTGCTTGAGCCCCAGCTGCGATGCCTCGAGAATGTTGCCGTGCATCTGCTCGCTTGCCACCGGCGCGCCGGTGAACTGGCCATCCAGGCGGAATGTCCAGCCATGGTAGACGCATCGGAACATCCGCGTGTTCCCTGCCGCCGGCAGGGCCACACGCATGCCGCGATGCGTGCAGACATTGAGACTGACGTGGATTGCCCCGTCCGTGGTGCGTGCAACAATGACCGGGTCCGAGCCCATGTTGCGCGTAACAAAGTCGCCCGGATTGGGAATCTCCGATTCGTGGCCGAGCAGAAGCCATGACCGGGCGAAAACCTTCTGCATTTCGAGGTCATGCAGATCCTGGTCGTCGTAGACGCGCAGCATGACCTCTTGTGTCTGCTTGCGGACAAGATCCTCGATCTTCGTTCCGTCCGGCAAGGTTGTTCCGTTACGCATGTGCTGATTCCCCGTCATTGCATAGGTCCCAGTCCTCGTGGCGCCGTAGTGTCGTGACTTCGTGAGGCGGGCTCGACACGTGCTCCGCTATTGCGATCCGGCAAGACCGGCCTCGCGAACCAGTTTGCCCCAGCCGGCGATCTCGGACTTCACGAAGGCCTGCATCGCCTCGATGGATGCGTTTTCCGGCGTGTCGCCGGCCGGAACCATCCCGACCGAGCCAATCTGTCCCTTGAGCTGCTCGGTGTTGATGATCGTCGAGATTTCGCGATGAAGCTTCTCGGCGACCGCGCGCGGTATTTGAGACGGCGCGACGACCATCAGCCAACCGGACACGCTGAATTCCGGGAATCCGGATTCGATCATGGTCGGGACCTCCGGTGCCGCGGGAAGGCGGCGTTGGCTGGTGACGGCCAGCGCGCGCAACTTGCCGGACCGGATCAGCTGGCCGGCGGGAGCAAAGTCGGGGAACATCATGGGAACGTGCCCTGCCACCACGTCGTTCATCGGGCCTGTGGTGTAGGGGACATGGGTAATCTCGATGCCGGCCGCCTTCTTGAGCATCTCGGCAAAGAGATGGCCGGGCGTTCCGATTCCGAGGGAGGCATAGGACAGCGTGCCCGGTTTCTCCTTGGCCAGCTTGATCAGATCCTGAACCGACTTTACGGGCAATGAGGGGGTGACCACGAGCGTGTGATAGCCGCGCGCCATCAACGCAAGCGGAACAAAATCCGCGACCGGATCGTAGGGAAGGTTCTTGTGCAGGGTGACGTTGACTGCCATCGCTCCGGCCGCCGCCATCATGATCGTGTAGCCGTTCGGCGCGGATTTGACGACCGAATTGAATCCGATGATGCCGCCGGCACCGGTGCGATTTTCCACCACGAATGGCTGCCCCAGTCTTTCCTGAAGCTTCGGGGCGATCCATCGCGACAGCACGTCCGGAGTGCTCGTGGGAGGAAAAGGGCTGACGATCGTCACGGCACGCGATGGGTATTCTTGCGCCAATGCGCCGGGGGTGCCGAAGGCTGCGAAAAGCCCAGTCGTCGCGACCGCCATCAGCGCCATGCGCCTTGGCCGGCGGCGTGCGATCCGATGTCTGCCGGAGTTCAAGCCGATCATGTGTGCACTCCCATCATGTTGTCAGCAACCGTACCTGCTTCGCGCCGCCCTTGTTCCCGAAGCCGCAGTCTGGCTGATTCAACATCTGCCGCGCTTGATCCGAGTTTGCCGATTGGCCTGCCAGCATCGCTATGCAGTGCCGAGTCCCATCGACGAGCGCGACATCTTACCACCAAGCCCGTCCTATCGAGCCCACTGGAAGCGGCGCCCCGTCGCTGTTACGCCAGGCCTGCGAATTCGTCGGCATACGTCGGCCGAACCTGGATCAAGAATCGCCGTGGGCAATTGGGTTGCCATCGGGGTAAGCTTCCCTATTGCGCAAGTTGATTGACACTCACAATGAGAAACCCTCTTGGCTTCTTATGGGCGCTGATGCTGGGGATCGCCGTTGTGCGCCGTTGCGTCGTGTCTGGAGCTGGAAAATGAATCAATCAATTCCCGATGAGGGGGATTGTGAGGCGCAGGTATCCCCACGTAATGCCAGCAACGCGATGTGGCCAATTCAGAAGGAGGGCATGTGAAATTACCGAGCTTGTCGTCATTGCTTGCGATTCTGCTGACTGCTGTGGCAACCGGGACGTATGCCCAAGGCGCTGCAAGCTATCCAACAAAATCGATCCGCATCGTGGTGCCTTTCCCTGCTGCCGGTACCACCGACATCCTGGCCCGTGCGGTGGGTGCCGAGATGTCCAAGGCGTGGGGGCAGTCGGTCACCATCGAGAACCGGCCGGGCGCGGGCGGCAACCTGGGGTCCGATGTCGTGGCCAAGGCGGCGCCCGACGGTTACACGCTGCTGGTGGGCGCGGTGAGCCCGCAGGCCATCAACGTCACGCTGTATCGCGACCTTCCCTATGACGTGATGCGCGACTTCGAGCACATCACGCTCATCGCGGCGGTGCCCAACCTGCTCGAAGTGCATCCCAGCGTGCCGGTGAAAACAGTGAAGGAGCTGATCGATTACGCAAAGGCCAACCCCGGCAAGCTCAACTACGCATCAAGCGGCAGCGGTACCTCCATCCACCTGTCGGCGGAACTCTTCAAGACGCTGGCCGGCGTGGACATGGTGCACATTCCCTACAAGGGCAGCGCACCGGCCATCACCGACCTGCTGGCCGGGCAGGTGCAGGTGATGTTCGACAACCTGCCCTCGTCGCTGGCGCACGTGAAGGCGGGCAAGCTGCGCGCCATCGCGGTGACCACGGCCAAGCGCTCGCCGGCGCTGCCCGAGGTGCCGACCATCGCTGAGGCCGGTTTGCCTGCCTACGAGGCGAGTTCATGGTTCGGGCTACATGCGCCGGCCCGCACGCCCAAGGACATCGTCAACAAGATCTACGGCACGGTGTCCAAGGCGTTGCAGTCGAAGGACATGGCCGAGCGTCTGTCCAGCCAGGGCGCGGAGGCGGTGGGCAACACGCCGGAGGCTTTCACCGAATTCGTGCGCGAGGAAATCCAGAAATGGGCCAAGGTGGTCAAGGCCTCGGGCGCGCGGGTCGATTGAATGGCCGCAGGTTCAACTTGAGCAGGGGAGCGCGATGATTGCAGGCGTCAACCACATCACCTTGTCGGTCAACGACATGGATGAGTCGTTCCGGTTCTACGTGGATGTGCTGGGCTTCAAGCCGATCCAGAAGAATCCCAGAAGCGCGTATCTCTCGGCGGGCGACCTGTGGTTCGTGATCGAACGCTCGCCCGATCGCGGCGCGATTCCTGCGGGCGACCTGTCCCATATTGCGCTGACCGTGGATCAAGCCACCTTCAATGCGATCAAGACAAAACTGGTCGCGCTCGGCGCAAAAGTATGGATGGACAACCTGAGCGAAGGCGAGTCGTATTACTTCCTCGATCCCAGCGGACACAAGCTGGAGATTGCGGTGTCCAACCTGGAAAACCGCATCGCGTATGGCAAGAAGCACTGGAATCTCGGCGACAGCATCCAGTGGTTTGTCTGACCGTCGCTGACCGGTAGTCCGCAGATGAACCTGGTTTTCTTCGTTCACCTGGCGATGTTCGTTCCCTTCGTGGCGATCACCGGCGCCCGGGTGCTGTTCGTCCTGTATGCCCTCGACCTGGGGGCGAGTCCATTCGCCGTAGGGTTGCTGGCCACGGCCACGCAGATCTTCCCCTTGTTGCTGTCCTATCCCGCGGGCATCCTGCAGGATCGGTTCGGCGCGCGCTGGCTGCTGGCGGCGGCGGCCTGCAGCGGCGGCATCGGCATCAGCCTGCCTTACTTTTTCCCCAGCTTGCCGGTGATCTACATCGCGTGCGGCTTTTGCGGGGTCTGGTCGGCCTTCGTCATCGTGCTGACACAGGCGCTGGTGGGCATGCTCAGCAACCCGGCCACGCTCGCGCGCAACTTCAGCCAGTACACGCTCGTGGCCTGGTCGACGCAGTTCTTCGGCCCGCTGGTGGCCGGCTATTCGATTGATTCTGTCGGCTATGCAAGCACCTGCCTTGTTCTGATCCCCATTGCGTTGCTGGCGGTGTTCATGATGACGGTTTGGGGCGGCCACCTGCCCGGTGGCGCACGGCGCACAGGGCAGAGGCCGAGCCTGCGCGGCGTGCTCTCCGATCGCGAGGTGCTTCGGGTGCTGGCGGCGAGCGGCACGGTACAGCTGGCGATGGAGCTGTTCCCGTTTTTCGTGCCGCTGTTCGGGCACGCACTGGCCCTGCAGGCGTCAACCATCGGCTGGCTGTTGGGCAGCTCATCCATGGCGGCCGTGCTGGTGTGTCTCATGCTGCCGCGCCTGACCTCGCGCTACAGCGAGGAGCGCCTGCTCGGAATCTGTTTCGTCGGCAGTGCATTTGCCTTCTCGATGCTGCCCCTTGCACCTGCCGCAGCGTGGCTCGCCGCGGTGTGCATTCTCTTCGGCCTGGGGATGGGTGGAGGGCAGGCCCTGAGCACGATGCTGATGTACAAGCGCTCGACGCCTGGTCAGCCCGGGGCCGCGATGGGATTGCGCATGATGACCAACAGCGCAACCCGCGTCGCCGGGCCGCCGCTGCTCGGATTCATTGCCTCGGTGTTCGGGCTGGCTATCGCGCCGTGGACGACTGCGGCTATCATGCTGGGATCGGCATGGTTGCTGCGCCGTACCAGTGGAAATCGGGCGAGGTAGTGCGCTATCGCTGAGGCGCAGAGCGACAGGTGGTATTGCGCGACAGCGCAAGCCAGAAGCCGATTACCTCGGCTTCTGGAACTTCAGTACGAATTCATCATTCGGAACCGAGTTTTTGAACACCGGGACATCGCGCTTGTCGGCAGGACTGCGCAGGAAATTGCCTTCCTCGATCAGACGGAAGCCGGCAACTTCGACGTGCTTGCGCACAAAGGCTTCTTCGATGCGGTGCAGGGTCGGCCCCACTTCGCCGCCGGTGCCGGCGAGGGCAGAATGGTCGGCGATCACCAGCACGCCGCCCGGCTTCAGGATCTCGAACAGGCGCCGGTTCATTTTCGCGAAGTCGATGCCGGCCTTGGGCATCTCGTGGTATTCGAAGAAGAAGGTGATGACGTCGAAATCGCGCACGTCGGCGGGCACCGGATCGTCGAAGCTGCGCATCAGGCGTATGACGTTCTTCATGGCCGGCGACTTGGCGCGGTTGTCGTAGGCGGTGCGCGCGCCGGCGACGGTGGTGGGGGAGTCCTGTCCGTACACTACGCCCGTCGCGCCGGCCGCCCGCGCCATCAGTTCGGTGCTGTAGCCGCCGCCAGTGGCGAGGTCCAGCACCTTCATACCCGGGCGCACGCCAGTGAAGGCAAGCAGTTCCGCGGCCTTGCGCCGCACGTCGTTCCTGCGGTCCGCCTCGCTGCGGTCGGGGGCGGCGATGATGGCCGCGTAGTCGATGGCAGGCCCGCTGTTCATGCCGGCACATCCGGCAAGAAATGTGAGTGCAATGGCCAGTGCAAATGGGCGCAGTGGTATGTACGGGAAGGGGGTCATGGATTGTTTCGCTTTGGTGGCATGAAAGGGAGACTGGGTCACTGAGCCTGCTGGTTTGGATAGGGCGTTGCAGGAAATCCCTCAGGTGTGGGGGAATTCTAGCCGGCGGGCGCGGCATTTTCCTTGGGCAGGTGAACGATCGCGATCTTTTGCTTCGCGCGTGTCGCCGGCAAGTCGCCTGATTCGGGCAGCGCATGCACGCTGCCGGTCTCCTGGCGGGCCGCTGCTCCGCCCGCGACGAAGCCCAGCGTCATTGCCGATGAAATGTGGATGCCGCCGAGGCCCAGGCAGGGATTCACGCCGCCCACAGTGTCGCCCGCGGCATAGAGGCCCGCAACGGGATCGCCGTGCACATCGACCACTGCCATGGACAGCGTGGTGCGAAAACCGCCTGCCGGAAAATTCACGCCCAGCACCATGCGCGCCGCATGGAACGGCCCGGCTGCAATGCCCTTGCGGCCACTCGGCATGACCACGCGCCCGAAAAGCGGGTCGCGCTTCGCATCCGAGGCCAGCATGGCGTTCCATGTCGCCACGGTTTTCTCCAGCGCGCCCGCCTGGCAACCCATCTTTACCGCCAGGGCGGCCAGGGTGTCGGCGCTGTGCAATTCGCCAGGCATTTCGTTCACGAGGTGCTTTTTGGCATTGAAAGTCGCGTCATCGAAGATGTAGAAGGCCTTGCGCTCGGACTGCGCGAGCAACGCGTGAACGCGATCGTCGTAGGGACCGGCTTCGTCGTGAAAGCGCTCGCCGGCGAGGTTCACCGCAATGACGTCTTCCACGAACAGGGAGGCCACCATCACCAGCGGCTGCACCATGGTCATGTTGAT